>NZ_JASOLS010000200.1:0-261 GCF_030215295.1 Corynebacterium sp. UMB6689
TTATTGATCATACCCATAAAAATTAAGGGCTTGTATCTGGCATAAAAAAATATATAATAGACCTATTGAAAATTACTTATTATAAGTAAGTGAAAGGGTGACATTGATGTTTGATTTATTGGCATTAATTACGATTCTATTATTATTCTTTGTCTTACGCTGGCAGGCGAGTCAGGGCAAATCCTTTACGGTGCGGGTTTTGACCGCGACCTTTTTAGGAATCGGCGCTGGCTTGGTCTTTGCTGGTCATACGGCCTACGT
>NZ_JASOLS010000201.1:0-261 GCF_030215295.1 Corynebacterium sp. UMB6689
TTACGATGCGGCCTACGCTTACGAACTCGGCCATATTTTCAAGGATGGCCTCACGCGTATGTACGGGGATGGCTCGGACGGGCGTGAGCAGAACGTCATGTACTACCTCACGGTCTACAACGAACCCATCCACCAGCCGGCCGAACCGGAGAATGTGGATGTGGATGGCATTATCCGCGGTATCTACAAGCTCGATGAAGCCGATGGCCTGGGCGGCCCGCGCGTCAACCTGCTTTCCTCGGGCGTGGGGGTGCGCTGGGC
>NZ_JASOLS010000202.1:0-261 GCF_030215295.1 Corynebacterium sp. UMB6689
CGCTAAACCACCATGGGGAGGGAAACCATAATCCAAAGCATCTAATAAGAAACCAAATTGTTGGTTAGCTTTTTCTTCTGAGAATCCTAAAGCTTTTAGCATAGCTAATTGAACCTCTTTTTGGTGAATACGGATGGAACCTCCACCAATTTCATAACCATTCAAGACAATATCATAAGCAATAGCACGAACCTTGCTCAAATCACCTTCTAATTCATGAGCTGTGTCTGCTTGTGGAAGAGTGAATGGATGGTGCGCACT
>NZ_JASOLS010000203.1:0-260 GCF_030215295.1 Corynebacterium sp. UMB6689
CACGGACTGGCTATCCAAAAATTACATAAAGAAAAAATCCTTCAACCAACCCCCAACCCGACGGGGATATACAAGGAGGCTGGCCCAGTCAGAAGATTTTAAACAATACGCCCAAACAACTTATGTTATTTACAATGACGCCGCTAAAAGGAAAAGCGCCATCCGGCATACACCAACCGTGCCACACATACGGCACAACACGGCCAGAACAAATAAAATCAACCAACAAAAAAGTACATTGGCACACTATTGAGTTCTCA
>NZ_JASOLS010000204.1:0-260 GCF_030215295.1 Corynebacterium sp. UMB6689
CTCCACCTCAACAGTGGTGCCCTCAACAACATCGCCACCCTTATTCGGGATAACAACAGTCTTATCAGCCGGAGTAGAAGCATCATCCCAAGCCGGCTTACCAGCATCAGTCCGACCCTTACCACCCTCAGTTACCTTAACCGGAACCTCAACAGCATCAGTAGACCCATCCGGATAAGTCACCACAACCGGAACCTTATAATCACCAGGAACTACATCCTTACCAGGAGCAACAGTAATAGACCCATCCGGGTTGACCT
>NZ_JASOLS010000205.1:0-260 GCF_030215295.1 Corynebacterium sp. UMB6689
ATAGTATCGTTGAAGCCTTTGAAAAAACCAAGGTATTTGAGGGACTGACAGAAGGTGCAAAGGTTGGTGTCGATAAACATCTGATTGCAGGCTGGTTGCTGCCCTTGATGGAGGCCTATCCACACTTTAACTGGTTACTGACCAGTGATATCGTTGACCAACAGCGAGCCATCAAAACGGAAGCGGAAATGACAGCTATGCGGGAAGTCTCTGCCATCACCGACCGGGCCATGAAGCGGGTAATTGAAGAAGTGATTCCT
>NZ_JASOLS010000206.1:0-260 GCF_030215295.1 Corynebacterium sp. UMB6689
CGAGGATCCCCTTGGCTCGGATGCCGTTCACATTGTAGGTTGATCCGATGGCCCCATCGACTTGGTAAATGGCTGCTGGGAATAACATTTCGTCAAAGCCGGAGTAAATCTTGGTATCTGGGAAGGCATGACGGAGACGTTCTAACAAGAAGAAGTCAGCAGCGGTGAATTTCACCCCGATAATATTATCAATGGCCAGTAATTCATTGAATTCAGCCATGCCCATGCCAATTCCGGTCAAAGCTGGGATAGAGTAGATG
>NZ_JASOLS010000207.1:0-260 GCF_030215295.1 Corynebacterium sp. UMB6689
GAACCCGTAAGTATCATGCAGCGTGAAAGCGGCCGATCCGGGAATAATGACCTTGCCGGCATGGGGCGCGTTTGTCGCAGAGTCCACGGCCGCCGCGAAAATCTGTTCACCGGTAGCCAGGGTGCGCCGGAAAGCGGCTTCTTCTTCCACCGCCACCTGGTGAATCTGCCCGAAGTTCGCCTCCAGATCGGGGTAGGACTCCTTCATGGCATTCTTCGAGGTTTCCACCAGGTCAACGAGGACCGCGGCATCCACCCCGA
>NZ_JASOLS010000208.1:0-260 GCF_030215295.1 Corynebacterium sp. UMB6689
GCGATGACAACGGTTCAGACAAGACCCAAGCCGACTTAACTGATCCAACTGTTCCGGCTAAGACTGAAGTCGAAGACAAGAACCACTTAACAGATGACGAAAAAGCAAAAGTTAAGAAAGCTGTCGAAGACGCCAACAAGGACAAGTTCCCAGCTCCTAAGGAAGGTCAAAACCCAACTAAGGTTGAAATCGGCAATGACGGTACTGCAACCATTACTTACCCAGATGGATCAAAAGACACCATCCCAGGGACTGACTTA
>NZ_JASOLS010000209.1:0-259 GCF_030215295.1 Corynebacterium sp. UMB6689
GTAAACGCGTGCACATCAACGTTATCGAAGTTAAACAACCTGACTTAAGTGCAGAATTAGTCGGCGAAAATATCGCTCAACAATTAGAAAACCGTATCGCTTTCCGTCGTGCAATGAAACAAGCCATTCAACGCACCATGAAAGCAGGCGCTCAAGGTATCAAAGTCCAAGTATCTGGCCGTTTAAACGGTGCTGATATGGCTCGTACCGAAGCATTAGACGAAGGAACTGTTCCACTACATACCCTACGTGCTGATAT
>NZ_JASOLS010000020.1:0-42117 GCF_030215295.1 Corynebacterium sp. UMB6689
CCACTACATCTTGCGATGCCTCATCCACTCCGGACAACTACAGGACAAAATCAACGCACTCTAAAACCGGAAGGGCCACTTTTCGGCCTCTTCAGTCGCAGCGGTAGACGCGTCCAGAGCGTTCACGATGCTCCGTTGCTGGCCACCATCAAGACGATCCTACTGCTCGTTCAAGGCCGCGACGATGATCGCCTGGGCGTGCACGCTGACCCCAATCTGAGTATTCCCGATACTGCCCAGGAGCAGCGAGCCCATATGACTACTTGTTCAAGCCGGTTAGAATCCAAGCACTACCCGGATTATCCAGAGAAAAAGTGAGAGCAACTGTCGTTGACTCCATGATTAAAGAAGACGGACTTGATGGAGAACACAGATCGAGAGCCTGTCGAGAGAACCTCACCCATTGTTCGCTGTCGCCCTTTCCTCTAAGAAAGAGGAAGTTTTCGTGATCGGAGAAGCCGTGTTCTGGAACAGGGGGATCATCAGCCATAAGTGTTTCTTTGACTGTTTGATACGGAGTGTATGGGCACACGAGCGAAAACTCAGTCCACTCTGGTCCGTAGAGTTCCTCCAGTGTGATGGACTCAGTAACGGGCATTGCATGTCCCGATCGTCCTAGGGACGCGAGATGAGAAGCCAATGGGTCATCAAAACTACAAGAGGAGAGTAATAGGGAGACAATACTAGTGAACCCTATCCGCGCCATCATGCGTCTCATTAACATAAACCCCTTCTCGTGCCTATCCTAGGAAAGTGGAGATAGCAGTCCAATGCTAGCCCAGAGGGCGCACTGGTTCAGAGCAGAAGCTTCGTCGCCACTACTTGCGAAAGCAAATCCAAGAAATCGACCTTGGGCATTGTTATACAGGTCCATGCTGGTCTCATCCGCTGGCCCCTGAGCGACAGTTTCGTGGTTAGTAGCAATGCGTTCAGCTGCATCTGCACCGATTCTCATCGTCATCAGGGCATTCCACGAGCAGTGCCGAAAAACATCGCCCTTTCCATTGTGGAGTGATGTGGCGCCAGGAAACCGGTTCTGCGCTTCCATACTCGCGGTTGTGGCTGCCTGATTGGCGATGCCGCATGATACTACATCGACCAGCGCGATGCAGGACAGCATTTCAAGGCCCTGGATATATATCCGGTAGGGGTCCGACTGGGCGGTCGCAAAAGGCGCTACCTGAGGATTGATGTCAGTGACCCTGGCACGTTCAACTGCAGCAATGATTGCGCGTTGTTCATTAGCTGACAGGGATGCGAAGTAACCGTACGGGTCGGCTCGAAGTAGAAAGCCATCTTTACCAAACAGTTCAGTGCGCAGATTGGATCTTTGCCCTACTTGGAAGGATTTCAGCCTACAAATATGACCCAGATTTCAAGGATTTCGACTGGGCAATCAAGTATTTCGGAAACCGACTAGCCCATGCGAGTAGTCCCCACAGCAAGATTCGTGCCGCAGGAACAGGTCGGGACGTTTATGCGAATCATCTTGGCAGCTACCGCAGTTGTTTTTCCAAACCCGAAATCCCCATGAGTCCTACCGATATGGAAGCTCTGGCGAAAAAGTTCAACGGTTAATTCTCTATTTTCTGAAGCGCCGGTTTAAACCGTTAGGCGGCCGCTCAACGCACGCGAAAGCGTCAGCTCATCGACGAACTCAAGGTCGCCGCCCAGCGGCATGCCGGAAGCTAGGCGCGTGATTTTCAGTCCCGGGAAGTCTCGAAGCAGACGCACAAGATAAGCTGCGGTGGCCTCGCCCTCGGTGTTGGGATCGGTGGCGAGGATAACCTCGGTGATGTCCGGGGAGTCGTCGTAAAGCGGCTCCTCCGGGGTGGAGTCCGCCAGCTCTCGGTCCGGTAGCACGCCGCCGAGGCGCTGCAGTAGTTGCGAGATGTTGAGATCCTTCGGGCCCACGTTCGCCAACGGATCGAGTGCGCCGCCGAGCACGTGATAGCGGCCGTCATATTCGCCGGTGCGCTCGATAACCTGAATGTCCTTGGGCTCTTCCACCACGCAGATGGTGGAAGCATCGCGCTGCGAATTGATGCAAATACGGCAGACTTCCTCGCGGGAAATATTGCAGCAGATGCGGCAGAAAGTCACACCATCACGCACTGCTCCCAGCGCCTTCTGGAGGCGATCAATCTCCTCTGGGTCTTGATGCAGTACGTGGAAGGCGATGCGTTGCGCTGACTTCGGGCCAATACCCGGCAGGCGCGAGAACTCATCGATGAGATCCTGCAGAGGTCCTTCAAACACGCAATGCTCCCCTCACTCAACAATCCCCTAGACCGCGACGGCCGGAGACACAACTAAAGGCCGCGCCGCCCTCCGCAAGAGGGCAACAACGGCCTTTAAGTCTAACGCGCGGCTTACTGGTTACCGCCGAAGACATCCTGGATGGACGGACCATCGTAGTTCTGCTGGGACTGCCCCATGCCCTGGGACAGCGGGCCAATCTTCTCCTGGGCCAGGCGGCCAGCAGCAGCGTGAGCCTCCTTGAAGGCGCCAACGATGAGGTCCTGAAGGGTATCGATATCCTCCGGGTCGACGACGGACTTATCAATGGACACGCTCTGCAGCTCAGCGCCACCGGTCATGGTGACCTTCACCAGGCCATTGCCAGCGCTACCCTCAACGGTGGCGGCCAGGATTTCCTTCTGAGCCTTCTCCAGCTCAGCCTGGACGCGGGCGGCCTGCGCCAGGATCTCGTTCATGTCATTTGCCTGCTGCATCGGGTCGTTCTCAGTCATGCTAAAAATCCTTTCACACGGTTATTTTCACTACGGGCCAAGTGTACAGATGCCACGCTAGAGCCGCCGCGCTCCCAACTCCTGTGCGAGAAGCTCCATCGCGACTTCCGTGGCATTGCGGTGGTCCATCTCGCCGGCGTTCTGCGCGGCCTCCATCATCTCGCGTTCCTCATCCGCGCGGGTGTATTCCGGCTGCGAGGCGGGAGCTTGTTGAGGCGCAGACTGTTGCGGCGGGACAGGTGCTTGGCCTGCGCTTTCCGGCGCCCCACCCATCCCTGTCGGCGGACCGTAGTTCTCCGGTGGTGCTTCGAACTCACCCTCGTCCGGGCCCGGCTCCGGCGGCAGCGGAACGCCGTTGCCAAACTTGGGAACCTTGGAAAACTCTTCATCCCGCTGGGCTGCTACTTGGCTCGCTTGCGCGATGCGTGATCGCCATTGGCTGCCACGGGCCTCCCTCTTTGGGGGCACTGCTGCCCCGCGCGGGGCAGCTTCCGGTCGCGTGCCTGCCTCCTCGCGCGCACCGTGCTGAGACTGGGGCTGATCCGCCGTCATTTCAGACGACGGCCCCTGCTGCCCGATCCGACGCGGCGCGCCCCACGGGTCATCGCTAGCGTCGCCGCGTTCCTTCGCCTCGGGCTCGCTGGTCTTGTCGACCTCATCAGATTCTGTTGCGGCTGCGGAAGCTGGCGCAGTTTCGGAAGAGTGCGAATCAGTAGCGTTGTCCTGAGTCTCCGGACTCTCTGCCTCCTCGTCGGGCTCGGCGGCCTCACGTGGCGGTTGGTTGGGGTTCCACTGGGTACGTTGAACTGGCTCAGTCACCGTGAACCCGTGGGCCTTCGGGTCGGTGCCGATGACACACGTGACCTTCAGGGTGCGGTTGAGCTCCTCCTGAAGGACGGTCACGATGACCTCGTTGGTGCCTGGAGAATTGATGCGTTCCGCCAGCGCACCGGTGGTGTGCCCAAGAACCAGGGTGTCATCACGCACGCCGAGGACACGGGCTTCGGCAAGCATGATTTCAGCGACCTTGTTGCGACGGCCAATGGTGGCGCGCAGGTCCGACCACCGCCCGCGAATCTCCGCGGCTGGGTCGTGCGGCTGCTCAGGCTCAGGATGCTGTTCTTGAGCCTGTTCTTGTTGTTCCGTCTGCTCCTGTTGCTGCTGTTCCTGTTGCTGGCGCTCCGGCGGCTCTTGGCGCTGTTTAGCCTGGTCTGGCTGCGGCTCAGGCTGCGCCTCCGGCTGTGCAGGACGCTCTGGCACTTGGGGCTGCGAGTCCTCGGGGGCTGGGGGCTGCTGCACCTGCTGGACTGCTTCCTGAGCCTTGTCGGCCTGCTGCGGTTGCTGCAGTGGTTGCTGTTGCTGGGCCTCTTGCTTTGCTGCTTGACGGCTGCGGCGCTGCGCGATGATCGCCGCAGCGGCGGCCTCGGGATCCTGGGCGCTGGCGACCGCAGATTGCTGGCGCTGTGCAGGCGCGGTGGGCTGCCCTGCGGGTGCCGAAGGCTGCGCTCCCGCACCTTGCGGGGCAGCGGTGGGTAGCTGACCGGCCGCTGCCGCTGCGGGGGCGGCACCAACGATGAGGTGCGCACACAAAATTTCTAGAAGTAGCCGTGGGGACGTCGCTCCCCGCAGGGAGGACACGCGCTCGTTGACGGTTTCCGCCAGGTAGGCCAGCTGCGGGCCAGAGAAGCGCTGCGCCTGGGCAGTCAGTACTTCCCCGCGGTCAGTCGGAGCCGAGACCAAACCTTCCTCCAACGCGGATGGCACGGCCTGCAAGATCATCAAATCCCGCAAACGATCCAAGAGGTCAATAGCAAAACGACGGGGATCGTGGCCGGCCTCAATGACATCGTCGACAAGCCGGAAGAGCCCAGCCTTATCCTGGTTTGCCAGGGATTCAACCGTGTTATCCAGCAGGCCCTCGTCCGTGACACCCAGAAGCGGACGGGCCACATCGTAGGTCAAGCCATCGGGCCCCGCGCCTGCCAACAGCTGGTCCAGGATGGATAGCGTGTCACGCGGTGACCCGCCGCCGGCCTGGATGACCATGGGGTACACGGTGTCATCCACGTGGACGTTCTCCGAGGCCACGGTGCGCTCCAACAGCCCCTTCATCGCCGGTGGGGTTAGCAGGCGGAAGGGATAGTGGTGGGTACGCGAGCGGATGGTGCCGATGATCTTTTCCGGCTCCGTCGTGGCGAAGATGAAGATGACGTGCTCCGGTGGTTCCTCGACAACCTTGAGCAAGGCATTCGCACCGGAGGCAGAAATCATGTGAGCCTCATCGATGATGAAGATGCGGTAGCGCGACTCTGCCGGCGCGTAGTAGGCGCGATCACGCAACTCGCGCATATCCTCCACACCGTTGTGGGAGGCGGCGTCGAGCTCCGTGACATCGAGGTTGCCCGGGCCGCCAGGGGCCAGCGAGACGCAGGAATCGCACACCCCGCACGGCGTAGAGGTGGGGCCCTGTTCGCAGTTCAGCGAGCGGGCCATGATGCGCGCAGACGACGTCTTTCCGCAGCCACGCGGGCCGGAAAAGAGGTAGGCATGGTTAATGCGCCCCGCATCAAGGGCGGCGGACAACGGCGTGGTGACCTGCTCTTGGCCTACCACTTCCGCGAACGTTGCTGGACGATATTTCCGGTAAAGAGCCACGGTTAGTCAGTCTAGCGTCTCGCCCCGACACGTCACTCCGAGCGCTGCCAATCCAGTAGATCGATGCCTTGCTCCGCCACCGCCTGCTGCAGCGCCGGCACGCCTTCCTCGACGGCGTAGGCGTACTCGGCGTCGCTCAGCATCAGCAGTTGGCAGACCAGTGTCAGGCGGTCCTCCTCCGCCACCTGCGGGGTCTGGCCACCCCACAGGTACGGAGCGATGAGCATGCCATGACGCACGCTCACGTGGGCGAAGCGCTCGTCCCCTTCAGCAAAAAGTTTGGGCAGGAGCAAACCCGGCTGCGCGGGCAGCAAGCCTGCGGACTCTGTGAGCAATGCCGCTGCCGCACTCACTGCAGCAGCCGCTTCAGCCTGGTTGGTGCGGGCGACGGTGAGGAGCTCGCAGCGCACATCGATCCCCTGCTCGGCGTGCGCCAAGCCGGTATCGACGTCGGCGAAGCCACAAGTGACCGCAAGGGACTGCTCACCCTCCAGCGAAGCTAAGCCCAAGCGCTGCCCCTCGACATTCTTAAACGCCAGTTCAGCGGGAATAATCTGGTCGAGCCAGTAGGCCGTCTCGTCAGAGTTGATTGCCTTATGCCCCCAGCTTCTCCAGTGCGGCGAGCAGCACACAGGTGGCCACGCCATCCATTGCTGCCTCAACCTCTTCCTGCGGCGGCAGGGACGGGGCCAAGCGAATGTTGTGGTCCTTCTCGTCCTTGCCGTAGGGGAAGGCCGAGCCAGCCTTGGTCAGGAGAATGCCGGCATCGCGGGCCAGCTCCCACACGCGGGTCGCGGTGCCCTCCAGCACGTTCAGGGAGATGAAGTAGCCACCCTCCGGGTGGGTCCAATCAGCGATTTCGTGATGGGTGAGGTTCTTATCCAGGATGCGCAGAACCGCTTCGAACTTCGGCGCCAGCAGCGCAGCGTGGCGGCGCATAACCGCACGCACGCCCTCGGCGGACCCAAAGAACTCGTAGTGTGCCAGCTGGTTAATCTTGTTCGGGCCAATGCCGCGGATTCCGGCATGTTCCAGGTACCACTTCAGGTTGTCCGCGGAGGATCCGAAGAAGCTCACGCCGGAGCCAGCGAAGGTGATCTTCGACGACGAGGACATAGCCCAGAAGCGGTCCGGGTTACCTTCCTGCTCTGCAATCTCCAGAATCGGCAGAACCTCCGGGAAGTCCTCGGTCAGCGTGTGCACGGCATAAGCGTTATCCCACACGATGCGGAAGTCCGGTGCACCGGTCTCCATCGCTGCAAGGCGGCGAGTCTTCTCTTCAGAGATGACAGCGCCCGAAGGGTTGGAGAACATCGGCACTACCCACATGCCCTTGACCTGCGGGTCCTTGGCCAGCTCTTCTACCGCTTCGATGTCCGGGCCGTCTTCTTCCATCGGCACCGAAATCAGCTCGAAGCCGAAGGATTCCGTGATGGCGAAGTGGCGGTCATATCCCGGGGTGGGGCAGATCCACTTGATGGTCTCTTCTTTAGACCACGGCTTCTCAGAGCTGTTGGTGCCGAAGGTGTAGGCCCACAGGATGAGGTCATACATGATGTTCAGGGAGGAAGAATCCGCCGCGATGAGGAGCTCCGGATCCATGTTGGTGAGCTTGCCCCACAGTTCACGCAGCTCCTTGATGCCCTTCTGGTTACCGTAGTTGCGCAGGTCATTGCCTGCGGCATCGGTGTAGTGGCCGCGGCCCGGCAGGACGAGCAGATCATTGGACAGATCAAGCTGAGCCTTAGACGGCTTTCCTCGGGTCAAGTCAAGTTCCAAACCCTCAGCCTTGAGGGCCTCGTAGTCCTTGCGTACCTGCGCGGCAAGCTCAGTAAGCTCGGACTTTTCAAGATTAAGAAGAGACATCCGTCTTCCTTCCGGGACGTAGTGCGGACATATGGCAACCATACTAACGCCCCGTTACATCCCCCGTGTTAAAGCACACAAAATAAAAGGGGACCCCGCGCACCCGCCAGAGCCTCCTGACCCTTGCTGCATTCCTGCCCTGGGGGAGTTCAGAGGATGGACGCCACGCGGAATCCTGCGGTCTAGCCTAGCGTGCCTTGCTTGTCGACGCCAAACCGCTCCCCCACCGCCCGGCTCCCGCTCCGCTTCCAAGCGCACTTCTTACCTCGCGCCCCTAAACCCTCAAGTTCTTCGCGCTGACCTGGCGATTTTGCTTCATTAGGGGGCTCATGTAATGTTTCTCAGCGGAGGATTCGACTAGCGGCCTATGTCACACGCCTGGAACGCGTGCGGGAGTCACATCCCTCAGGGGTTCAAATCCCCTATCCTCCGCCACTGGGAAATCCCGGGCTTCACAGCATCACGCTAAGAGGTCCGGGATTTCTCGCATTTAGCACTGCAGACCCTTAACCCTTAAGCCGCCCGGGCAAAGGAACCAAAGTAGGGGAACCATTTGCGGGACCCCAAACGGAAAACCCCAGGTGATTACATGTGATTCTTCGCATAAGGTGTCAGTACTTTGGTTTCTTTGCAGCCCGTCTGCCAGCCGTGCAATCCAACCCAAACGCTGTTAATCGAACTCGGGAGCCTCGTAGCCGTCTTCCTTGAGCCACTCCACGTGTGGCGGGGTGTTCATGCCCCACTCGGTGCGGGCAAGCAGGAAGGCCTCTTTCACCTCGGCCTCGCCATAGCCGCCATCGCGCAGGTACTGGCGGAAACCGTTGGGCCCCGGTTCTTTGATCCAGAGCCACACGTAGTCATCCAGTGTGCTATCCCCCAGGATGTCTTCCATGCCCGCCGGCAGCAGCTCACGCCCGGCGCGCACGCGCTCCTCCAAGTCCTCTTCGAAGAAGTCATAGAGGTAGTCCAGACCGTCTTCCAGATGGGCGTACTCAAAGGCTTCCATGCTGCTCCGTTCTACACCGTTCCATCCCAGACAAAGGGCTCCCGTGAAAGCTTATCGGGGATAAAGCGTTCGAGGAGGTCCGCGGCGGTGTTAATCCCTTCGGTGTCATATCCCAGCGAGCGGGCGAGTAGGCGAAGCACATCGCCCATCTCCCGCCCTGGCTCCGCGAGTAACTGGCGGAGAGTTACTGCCCCATCGCGCTTGGACAGGCGGACGTTGTCCGAATTCAGCACGAGCGGGACATGAACGAACTCCGGCTCCGGATAGCCCAGCTTGTGCGCCAGGTAGGCCTGACGCGGGGCGGAAGACAGCAAGTCATCGCCGCGCACGATCTGATCGACGCCTTGGAAGGCATCGTCGACGACAACCGCCAAGTTATAGGCCCAGTCCATACCCTGGCTCGGATCCGCCGGGGGCTGGCCGCCACGGCGCAAGATGAAGTCATCCACCTCCCCGGTGTACTCGCCGGCGAAGGCGTCATGGATGGTGAAGGAGGAGACGTCAGCACGCAAGCGTATGGCGGGCACGCGGTTCTGAGCGGCGAGCTCGGCGCGTTTGGCCTTGCGCTCGGCGTCACTGAGATCGCGGCACGTTCCCGGATACTGCCCAGGAATAGCATGCGGCGCACGGGAAGCTTCCTGGATATCTTTGCGCGAGCAGTAACACTCAAAGGTAGGAAGCTGCGCCAGCGCCGCCTCATAAGCCGCATAGCGATCCTGCTGGTAGATGACTTCCCCGTCCCAGTCCAGGCCGAGCGCGGCAAGGTCCTCCAACTGGCGTTGTGCCGACTCCCGGGAGGAGCGCTGCGTGTCAATGTCTTCCACGCGAACAAGGAAGCGGCGCCCACTGCTTCGGGCGTAGAGCCAAGCCAGCAACGCCGTGCGCAGGTTACCCAGATGCAGATCTCCGGACGGGCTCGGGGCATAGCGCCCAGCGGGGCTGAGAAAATCCATGGCAACCAGTCTACGAGGAGTCCCGCGCGCGTCGGGGTCCTCTACTAGAATCTCCCCCATGGCTTCTGATGCGACGTATCCCCTGCTTGATTCTGCCGACGCCGAGAAGATGCTCGCCTTCGCGCGGGCCCAGGCGCCGGGGGTTTCTCTCCCCACCGATGAATCCGCCCACATTGATGAGCAGATCAACCGAGTACTCGCAGATGACAGGTTCTTGGGCAGCGTGGAGGACGCCGTCCCCGCCGCCCAGTACCTAGAAGCCCGCGAAACCCTTCGCGTGGCTGCCGGCACCATCGAGAACATCGACGATTCTCTCACCATTGCCTCACTGGGCGCGCTGACCGGACAGCCTGCGCTCGTGGCTACCGGCTATACCCGCGTGGCCCGCGCATGGCTGGATAACAACAACACTGAAGCGGCAGAGAAATTCGCAGCCAAGGCCGCTGCAGCTGGCGACGACACGGCGTTGAATGAAATTGCCGCAGCGCGCACCGCGGCCAGCCAAAAAGACTTCTCTGAATCCGCCCCCACCAGCGCGGAGGTGTCCTCCGGCTCCGCCAGCAACACCTCAAGCACCGACAGCAATGTATCACTGGCCGTGCTCCAAGAGCGCCTAGAATCTGCCAAGAGCGGTGAAGCGAGTGCAGTGAAAGGACACGCTGCTGAATTCGTGGCTATCAACGACGCCGTCACTGGAGGAGATTTCGACGGCGCAGGGGCCACGATGGGTGACATCCTCCGCACCATCCTCGAGTCCGCCGTGGGCGCGCTGTGGGCATCTAATTCTGCCGCCGACTGCGAGCGCGTGGCTACGCAATCTTTCACCATCCTCTCCAACGCACGGGCGGACGAGGAGTACCAGCAGCTCCCCGCAGTGATGCTAGCCCGCTTCTATAGCGATGCTGCACAGCACTCTTCTTCAGACTTAGAGCAGCGCGTGGCCTGCTTTGCCGCTGCTGCCCGCGAGTTCCAACGCTGCGGAGACCTCGATGGCGAGCTCCATGCTTTGCTCAAGACCGTGGCCCTCGATGTTCGCCACAGCGATCCAGAGGAGGCCTATGACATCTTGGCCTCGCGCTACGTGGATTCGCTCAAGCTCCAGAGCCTTCCCGTATCCGCCAAGTGGACCGTCCTGTATTCCGAAAGCCTCCGCTTGCAGGCGCAGGACATGTTTAAATCCACCCAGGTTTTGCTCGATTTCTTGGACCGGCACTCTGTCGCCGAAGCCACGACGCCGTCGGAGCAAAACGCCATGGCGGAGGTCGCCGAACTTTTAGGTGATCGCTACTCTTCCGCCGACGCAACAGACCGCGCGCGCAAGATGTACCACCTTGCGTTCAACCTCTTTGCCAAGGCCAATAATGTGCGCGCTCTCGAGGAGCTGCGCAAGAAGGCCTAAGCCCCGCGGTGCACGGGGCCTAGGCTTGTCACGCTTGGCCGCCGAACCACTGCCGGTTCGCAGGCAGCCACAGCAGCACAATGACCACCGCCGATGCGATGGACGCGGGCATGACCGAACTCGCCGGAATGAGCAGCACCACGATGGCGCTGATAACGGTCAGCGCAATCCGCGCGGACTGCTGCGCGTGCAGCACATAGGTGGTGAGGGCACACACCAAGAGAACCAGTACGGCAAGTAACACGCCGAGCTCAGTGGAGAGCTGGTCCGTGCGGCTTACCGCCGCCGGGCTGTTTTCAAAGGCGATGAGCCGGCAGATGTTGTATACCGCGTAGCTCGTGATGAAGACCTCCAGTACCGCTGCAATCTTCAACGGCCACGGTGCCCATTGCGCCTTCATATCGGCGGCACGGCGGGTCTGACGGACAGAATCGGTGACTGCACCGTAGCGATAGTCCGGTGCGGGCGCGGCAGGCGAGCCTGTCGGCGGGGTTCCTGGGGGTTGTGGGCTACCGAAAGTCATGACACATCCTGCGCAAAGACGCCGCGTTGGCTCAGCAACCAACGAATGGGATCCAGAACGCGGTAGGGCGCAATGCCGCTGCGGGCTAGCTGGCGGCCCGTCGGGGCCTCACCCAACGCGGAGACCACGAAGAAGCTACCGCCGCGCGGAGCTGCCGAATAGATCTTGTTGATGAGGTCATTAGCACCCAAGAAGCGCAACAGCGATTCGGCTTCAAGGTGGACCATCCAGCGGTCCGAATCGCGGAAGTTCCACCCGGTATCCCGGCGGAAAGCGGAGCCGCGGTTGGCCATGAGTTTCTTCCAACGCACGTCATCCACCTGCTCAAGTTTCTGCACCGTGTCGAACTTCGAGATGGTCACGGCCAGTGGCGGCGGGGTATCCGTATCGAGCAGCGCCAGCAGGTTGTCCAGAACCCGCAGGGAATCCGCACCGAGCTCACCAATATTGGGAATCAGACCGTGGATAAAGTCCTGAATTTGCTGCACACGCAGCGGGTCAAAGAGGAAAATCACCAAATCCGCGTGGGAGAAGAAAGCGAGGTTCTCGCGGTCGGCTTCGTTCTCTGGCGGGTTCTCCAAGTCTTCGCCCGCCACGTCGCGGAAGACCAAGTAATTCATGCGCTCGTGTCCCTGTTCATCAGGCCACTTACCGAGCTCAAAAATCAGTGGGTCGCGCTGGTAGGCGTCGGTAGCCACCGCACTTGGCGTGGGGTCCATGGCACGCATCTCCTCAAAGAGCGGCTTCTCATAAACCTCGGCGTAGCGCTCGCGCGTGGATTCATCCGCCGCTTGGACGGAGCGGTTGTGCTTGTGCGCCAGCTGCTTGAGCTGCTTGATCATCACCGCGGTGTAGAGCGACTTACCGGAGTTACGCGCGCCGGCCATGGCCACGCAATGTGTCACGGCGTCGGTCCATCCCTGCGGCAGCTCCCGGTTGGTGTATGGGCTTACCGTCACACCATCCTCGAGCGGTTTAAAGGTCCACGGGCAACGTGCCTGGCTCATTAGTTCCTCTCTTTCAGCATGGCAGTGACGCGGTCAGTCAATTCCGAAAGCTCCGTGTTCGCGCCGGATTCGAGCTGCTTGACGACGTCCCCGTCGATCACCGCGTACGCCACATGAGCCGGGGTTCCGTTGATTCGCGCGAGCTCCAGCTCCTGGCGTCCGATAGCGCTCGTGATGAGCACCACGGTGGGCACCTGGGTTTCCAGCATGGAAGTCACGGGAGAATCGGTGACGTAGATGACCAGCGAGGACGTGGAGGTGAGAGTCGGCAAGCGCCACGGCCGCTGACCTACACGCTCCGCTCCACTATCAATGACGTCCGCGATGAAACGGGTCAGCTCATCCACCTTATGGGTCTCGATGCTGTCCTGCCCATCAGTGGCGCGGAAGTGCCGGAAGGCATCCGAGAGCGCATCGATATATTTGGCGGTCGCCTCGACGATCTTCGGTGTGACATTGATCTGCATGGAGGCGGAACCATCGACGACCACGGTGACATTATCAAGGCCTGCGACATCCAGCTCCGCGCGACGCATCTTGGAGCGCACCTCGCGGGCGGAATCGGTGATTCCGGCGCCTTCGGTCGTGCCGAATGCTTCTAAGTGGTAGCTGCCGGATTCCGGGGTGACCTCGGCGAGGCGTTCGGCGGAGTCCTCGGCGGCGTCGATAAGCACGCGCGGGAACGTCACCGAATCACTCGCGTTGCTCACCGTCAGGCGGACCTCGCTGCGCAGGCCGAAGGTCCCATTCCGCTTCGGGCGCACGACGATGGTGGCGCGCTCGGGCAGGGAGTGCACCATGATGGAGAGGTCGTGGACGCGCACGGCATCAACGCCTTCTCCCAAAATCGCCAGCTCCATGGAGGCGCCGCCGGTTCCCATCTCGAAGGCTTCGACGCGCAGGATGCCGTCTGAGCCGATGCGGCGGGACTCTCCGTCCCGCAGTGTGTATTTAGCCATGACGCTTATTTCCTTCTCTTACCTTCCGTGGAATCCCATGTTTCGACCGTGCTCACCGAGAGCTGCTCCCCGGTGTTGCCATGCTGTGTTCGGTTCAAAATGCGATGGGCCCGGTCGTTGCTGCATGGGAGCTGAGCGCTCCGCCAGCAACTGTGTCGTGCCATCTAGCAACATGGCGACGCGCCCCGTGGCATAGCGCTCGCAATGATCCAGTGCGATGATTCCGGCGAAGTGCGTAGCGGTGAGGTATCCGATGTGCTCGAGCTCGCGGTCCTCCCAGGGCTGCAGGGCATCCTCTGCTAGGAGGTTGAAATCCCGCGGGAAGTAGAAAACCCAGGAGGCAACAATCGCGGACATCAACAGCTTGTCCAACCCCTCACCCAACGAGTTTTTATCGAGGTAGGCCAGCTGGATGGAGCGACCACGGTGGGTATCAAGGTGCTCGATCCACCAGCGCGGATCGAATTCCTTGAGCCTATGCCACTCCTCGGCGCTGAGCCCAGGAACGTTGGCGTTGCCGCCCGACGCCGTTGCCGGCGCGGTGTCTGCACCAGCTGACGGCGCGGCCTCCGCCTTCGTGGCAAAAGGGTTCTCCTGCGCCGTGTTCGGCTCAGGCGCATCGAGGGGATTTGGCGGAGTACCCGCGGGTCCATGACCCGGGAGCGCAAAAGGTGAGGAGTCTGCGATAGGTGCTCCGAAATCAGCTGGGTCCTGACCCCAAGAATCGTCAAAGCTCTGCGCGTCTCGCTGTGCAGGTTCGCTACCCGTTGCAGCGTTCTCCTCTGCTATGGGTGTCGAAACAGTGCGCTGCTCGGCCTGCTCTTGCTGTGGCTCCGGAGCCGCAGACTCAGCTTCTTCCGCGGCATTTTCTGCATAGGAGCTGACGTCTGGCAGGGCCTCATCGAGGGCGAACACGACCGGATTGCCGGGGATCGCCGTCTCCGCGAGACGCTGCTTCTCGCTCGGCGGCACCACGAGCATGGTGGAGGTGCTCAGCGGGAACTCATTGATGGCGGCGGCTTTTTCAAAAGTGGAGAAGCCGAAACCATCCTCCCCCACCTCGCGGGCGGTGGCAGCAATCCACAGCGCTGCCTGGTTATCAGGGGCCACGAGGATGACCAGGCCGTTGCGGGAATTCAACACTGTGGCCATGGCAGAAACCAGCGCACGGTTGAAGCTCGGATTCGGGTTCGGGGCTACCGCCTTGAACGGTGCGGGAAGCTTCTCTGGGTAGCGGAATTCGCCATCCAAAAACTCTTCCAACAACACGTCCGAGTGCAACGGTCCGCGCGCTGAGATCTTTTCCGGAATCTGCACCTTATCCACCTCGTAGATGGAAAAAGGTGCTGGGATGTCAGGAGAAAACAGGACCGTCGCCGGTGCCGGCGGGGTTCCCGTGCGCGAAATCGAGGTGTAGGTAAAGACGTTGCCGCCGCGGCCAGTCGCATCCAGGCCCGCGGGGACGGATACCATGGTGACCCACTTTTCCGCCTCAGGGGTGAGCGCAAAGACCGCAGTACGGCGAACCAGTTCCGCGCGCTGCTGGGCAGAGGGGAAATCCGGGATCGTCGTGCCGTTGTTGAGAGAGGTCGGCACGAAGGACACGAGCTCAGCCAACTCTTCTTGGGTGATATCACCGGCCTTCTGGCCTACACCCCAGCCACCGGCGCGGCCATTGGCACGGGAAAATGATGCATAGCTAAAGGCGCCGCCCATAACTACTGGCCTCCTTGAAAGTACTGATCCTGCGAATAATCCTGCCCGTAGTTCTGCTGGTCGTAGTTCTGCTGCTCATACTGCGCCTCATAGTTCGGAGCCTGATTCTGCACGGGTGGGTACAGCCCCAGTCGGTAGGACACATCGCCTTCTACCACCACAGCTTTATCTGATGCGCTCAGCGTCGAGGAAGCATCGCTGTAGCTTTCCGAGAAACCACTGAAGGCATCATCACCACCGAAGCTGTCGAACGAGGTATCAACCTGGCTATCAAAGCCCTCGACGGCGAACAGGCGGATGAAGCCGCCGCGCTGAATGCGCTCGCCTAATGCCACCGTGAAATCTGGGTGCTGCCCGCGCATCGGGCCCAAGCCATGAGCCACGTGCGTGGTGCTCTGCAGATTGGTCTCCACAATGCCGAGCGCCTCGCCGTCTTCGGGGAAAAGCGGCAGGCGGTCAGCTCGGTAGACCACCTGGCAGGAGAACTGGCGCTTATCGCCGTTGCCCAAGCTCCAGAGGAACACCCTGGCTTGGCCTTGGGAGGAATCGACCTCAAAGTCATAAGTCACTGGGCGCAGACCTTCGTACTGGATCACGCGCTCATTGCCCTCGGTGCGCTTGCCTGCGAAGACCGCATAAGGCTTCAGCCGCACGGTATCACCGTGCTGATCGAGGTGCAGGCGGATGCCTCCCTGGAGGTCGTAGTCCTCTTCGCGGATCTGATCGTGCTCGCGGTTGGTGGAGTACTCCACCGCCGTTGCACCCTTCGGCCAATCGAAGGTAATGAGCTGGCTGTCCACGCGCTCAATGAGCCGGAACTGGTCATCCTCAATGGATTGCACGCGCTGCAGCACCTTGGATTCGCCTACCCAGGCATCAGCATCGTTGAAGTTCACTGGGGTGATGTAAACCTCGTACCAATCTGGGGGCCACGGCACCGTGGTGGTTTGGAAGGAACCCGGTTCGGACACACCGCGGGTCTCACTGATAGCACTCGACAGTGCGCTTTCGACGTAGGTCTTCGGCACTGCGGACGTGCGCAGGTCCGCCTGCGGGGCGGTGGGCGTGAGATAAATCTTTACCTCGCCGGTCTTGGGCGAGTACCAATCCACCTCGATGGTGTCCTGTCCGTATTCGCTGCGGCGCTCGCAACGGGAGAGCTCCAGCTTCTCCAGCTCGCTGGCGAGCTTCACGGAGCGCTGGACTGCGACTTCGTCTTGGCTTTGCTCAGTAGCGCCGTGGAACTCCGCCTGGCCCAGCAAGGAGATGACGACGGTCTGTCCGGTCTCTTGCACCGGAATAGTCGCCTTGCGCCCGCTGCTGTCCACGTCTTGTTCGAAGCGCGGGGACAGCTTTTCCTTCTCGCTATCGCGGCAGGCATAAACCATGGCGCTCGAGTGCCCCGGCAGCAGGTCCCAAGACACCTGAATGGCGCCCTTGATGGTGGACACCTGAACGTTCACCGGCGGGAAGACCACGCCCGTGTCTCCCATGAATACCGGCTGGCTGTTGACAAGCTCACGAAGGTCGCGGCCCTTATAAGCCCATACCGCGTAGTGGCGCAAGCCTGTCTCGCCCGGCTCGTGTTCACGGTAGGCGGTTCCCTTCGTGTAGACGAGGGTGTCACCGGCATCCGGGGACGCCACCATCTCTGCGTCATCGGCGACGACTCGGTAGAACACCACCTCATCCGGCGCGTGCTCGAGCTCCGGCCACCACAGGCGCACCGGATGGCGCTGATCGGAATCCTCCGGCTCCGGTTCTGGCTCTATGCCGTAGCCAGGCTCTTCTTGAGATTCCTGCTCCAGCGCCGCCTCTTGCGGCACCTCGACTTCAAACTCGATGCCGGGGGCTTCCCAGTTCGGGTCCTGGCGAAACTGGTACTCCGCCTTAATCCCGAAACCAGGGATGGTGATGTAGTCCTCTTCGTTAACCTGAGTCTTTTGCTCTTCCTCTGCCTGCAGTGCCTCCCACTCGGCGAAGAAATCGTGCGGCTGTGCCGCTGCTTGCGCCGGTTGGGGTTGAGCCGCGGAACCTGTCTGCGCTACACCGGCGGCTGCAGCGGCACGCTGTGCTTGCTCGCGTTGGCGGGCCTGCGCTTCAGCCTGTGCGGCGCGCTCGCGTTCTGCGCGCTCCTGTGCCGCGCGTTCTTGCACGGCACGTTCTTGCGCTGCCCTCTCTTGTGCCGCGCGCTCCTGCGCAGCACGTTCCTGGTCCACCGCAGCATTGCGCGCCTGCGCGCTCAGCTCCGGGTGCTCGACCGCTTCGCCGTTATACGCGGCGGCAATCTGCTCGGCGAACTGCCTAAACGGCGCTGATACAGCTGCACGCACATCATCGGCGTTTACGCGCTTGAGCTGGTGCAGGGACTTAAGCTCACTCAGCGGCACATCCGCAATCGAAGGTTTCTGATTGTGTGTCATCAACGTTCCTTAAGAAGGTCTCGTCAGAAAGTTTCGTCGAGGTCTGAGAGGTCCGGCGCTTCCGGCCGGCCAAACGACGGCTGCGCAGTCGGGCTTTCGCTATTGCTCTGCCCCGGCGACTTGAAGCCCATGTGGTCCATGTCATCCAGATCATCCAAGGAGAAGTCCGAGGAATCCTTAAAGGACGGAGCACCAGACGCCGCATCCGGGATCAGGTACTTGAAATCAGTGATCCTTCCGTACTGCACCACGGTCACAGAACGTGAGAGCTGACTGGTCAGTGCGGTCTGGCTGTCCACCTCCACGATGCGGGTGCGCGAGCCGTCGATTTCGGTATATCCTTCAGCGCCGCCCGCATTGGTCAGCGCATTGGGGCTAAAGGCCTGAAGAGCACCCTTTTCCTGGTTCATGCCGTCGAGGAACTCGGCGGTGCTCTGAACGCGGCTGCCGCCTTCCTCGCGGAAGGTCACGCGACTGAGGTATTGCTGCAAGCTGCGGGCCATGCGTGGATCCGTAATGACCTTCTGCCATTCCTGTTGCTTGAGGTCGCGGTCCTGCATATAAGGGTGGTCAAGGCTGCGCGATAGGTTATCTAACGCAGTGCTGGAGCCGAGGCCAGCCATGCCCCACATCTCATTGAGCGCCACGGCCGAGTGGCCAGTGCGGTTGCGCTCAAAGGTGTCATTCATGTCATCGAGGAGGGACTTGAGCGAGCGGTGTGCCCACTCCGTCTGGAAAATGTGGGAGCGGATTTCATCCGTCATGCGCACGGCATCATCGCGGTTGAGCACGGCCTGAGCAATGCGAGCGTTCTCCGGAAGGCCCGACTGCGGCGTCCGCAGGTGATCGCTCGACGTCTCCTTGCGCCCAAAGGGCGCGTAGATAGCGCGGCCCAGCAATGCCGACCAGCTCAGGAACTGGTTATAGGCATTAGAGATACGCGAGATCTCGGCCGAGGCCGTCGCCAGATTCTGCGCGGCGATCTCTTGGTTGCGGTTCAACAGCTTGCGGCGCTGCACGTAGTCAAAGATCTCACGCTGAGCCTTGGTAAAGACCGCCCAAGAACACACAAGGAAAAGAAGAACAGCCAGGATGATGCCCACGACGTACCACGGCCAGTCGAACCACTGCAGGTACTCACCCAACGGCAAGTCCGGGTTGTAGCGGCCGGCCACCATGTAGGTCATCAGAGCAAGCACTACGAAGAACACAATCCACATCGTGCGCAGCTTTCGGGTCAGCGCTTTGTTCTCCGCGTTGAAGTCACGCGCTTGGAAGCTGTTGGCCAACTCTTGCAGTTCACGTGCCTTGGCGTGTGCGTCGCGGTACTTCTGCTGGGCGTGCCCCAGCTTCTCCCACAGGCCCTGGCCCACCTTCCACGCGAAGGTGGTGCTGTTCTTTGCTCGCCACGAAGCAAACTCGTGCTTCTTGCGGCTGACAGCTTCATTGCGGGTCTGCTGGCTGGTGTACTCAATATCGGCGGCGAAGCGCTCGGCACCCACCGGATCGAAAGGCGCGACGGTTGCTTGGGACTCGTGCGTATAGCCCAGAGTGCTGGTCATGAGCGGATGGAAGCCCTCGAAAGAAGCGCTGACATCCTGCACGGACTGGCCACCGTATTGCACGATGTACATGTTGCCCTGGTTATTGCGCAGCCCCTTGGTGTCGATGCTGTCGCGCCAGGATCCATCGACAAGCCCCAGCGCATAATCGTGATAGGCCTCCCACGTGCGCGAGAGTTGCGGCTCCTGGCCCAAGGAGAACTGCTGCTCGCGGGCAACTCGCATGGTGTGCTCACTGGCTTGGCGCAGCTCGTCGACGCTCGTCGCACCGCTGCCCTTACCGGAGTGCCCGGCCAAGACGACCTCCACGCTGGAGTCCGCACCGTAGAGCATCTTCTGCAGGAAGGTAGCCGCGTTCTTGTTCATTGCACCGCGCTGGCCCTCGACCCAATCCTGCGGCTTGCCCACCACGGTGGACCAGTACAAACGCAGGTTATCCTTCAACGCCGCCCAGCCGCTGACTTTGTGGGACTGCAGCTCCTCATAAGCGGTCGGAGCGCTCACCAACGGGGAAATCTCCTGGTTGATGAACATCTGGGCGCACTGATCCGTCAGCTGCTCCGGATTGGCGTAGTGCACGGCGCGAGAAATGTTATTGACCTGCGGCTGCGGTAGGCGCTGGCCGGGATCGAAGACGGCCTTCCTGACCTTGTCCTCAATATCACCGGCATCGATGGTGCGGTGGAAGGCACGCACCAAACGGAAGCGCTGCCGGTCACCGGTCTCGATGACGCGATGCGTATCCGGGTCCAGCACTGCCGGCTCGGGCATGCCGCGCCACAAACCGAAGATGCTGGCTACGGCTGGGGCTGCAAACTGTGCAAGCTCGAAACCGTTGGCAGTGCGCTTGATGGGGCGAATACGCGAGGAGGCCGGGGTTCCACCCTCCTCCGGGGAGAGCACGAGGTTACTCCAGCCCTGCAGCGGAGCGATGTCCACGCTCTCACGCGGCAGGGCGGAGAGCAGCAAACGCACGCGCAGGTTGGAGGCTTGAATCAGGCGCTGATCGACGGCCCCGACCCACTCCGTGAGCTTGGCGACGTCCTGCGGTTGCTGAGCATCCATCGGGTCAATGGTGGCGAGGAGGACGTCCCCGCTGAAGCTGCGGAGGGCATCGTCGAGCGTCGACAAGCGCGCCGTGCCCTCCTCCGTGAAGGAGCGCACAACGGCCCCGTTGGTGGGGTGGGCATAGTCAATCCAGAGGAAGTCCTGCAGGAGGCCAACCGCACGCAAATCGCTAAGGCGCGAGCGGATATCATCCGCCGTGGCGCCGTGTCCGAAAAAGATTACGTTCGTCATTAGAAGGTGTCATCCAGGTCGTTGAGGTTGAATTCCGGTGCGACGTCCTGGCCAAAGCCGGAATCGGAGCTACGCACCTGCGGGGCAGGCTGGGCGACGGGATTCTCCGCCACAGTCTTGGCCTGGTTCAGGTAATTGCGGATAACCGGAACTACCTCGATGACGTCCAGCGCCAAGTCACGGTAGTACGGCGTATGCGATGCGACCTCGCGAGAGCGTACCTCCGCAAAGGGCTTTTCCTTCCGTCCCTGTCCCGGCAAGGAATTGGTGTGGCCCGGCACGAAGTGGTCCGCACCGCGGGTGAACTTATCCAGCTCCTCCACGAAGGATTCGTAGCGGTCCTGGATGGAGGTACCCATGACTCCGCGGTTCGGAGCTTCACCGGATGCCAAGAACTGCGCGAGGCGGTGAACCACCGGGTGCGTGGATGCACCGGAATGGGCGAAGTCCAGGCCGTCGTCGAAAAGCCCGCGCAACAGCTGGTATGGGTAGAGCGAGGAAGCGAATCCGTAGCGCCCGGTTTCCTGCACCTTCGCGTAGGCGATGAAGATGGACTCCAGAACCGAAGGCATCCAGTCGGACTTCTTGATCATGCGGCGCGGCGAGATAAGCAGCGGATCCGGGAAATCAACCCAGCCGTTCACGCCACCATCCGTGTCATCGAAAATGTGGGCTGCCGCATTGGCTGCATCGGCGTTGGAAATGTAGACGCGGCCGGTAATGCGTCCGATGATCCAGCCCGCCACCATGGCCTGACGCTCCGTCTTCGTCAGCGGCAGGGCTGCCGGCAGCGGACGGGTGCGGCGCTCCGACCACCAGGAACCATCGAAATTGTCCTGCTTCTCGATGTCCTTGGCGATGTAGTTGAACATCGAAGAGAAGACGATCGGCGAGTAGTTGGGGTAGGAACCGAAGATCTCGATGTGCTGAACGTGATCCGACATGTTTAGCGAGTTGCGCAGAGCCACCGTGGAAGGCCCGTCAATCTCCGGGCGGCTGAGCACCGACTCCAGCTGGGAGGCAATGCCAGTTTCTGCGGAGCCAAGCTCCGCAAATGGGATATCGGAGAAGGAGTAGGTGTACTGCACGGACTTGCCGTGGATGCGCTGAACCATGTCGTCGTTAACAGCAGCCAACGGGCGGGCATAGCTCAGGGCCAGCTGGAAAGCCTCGATGAAGCGGCGCTGGCGCTCAGCGTGCTCGACCTCGTTGATGTCCGGGGTAAGAGTGAGGTAGCGGCGCAGATCCACCGAGTTGAACTTCTGGAACTCATAATCACGGCGGTTAATCCACTGGCGCGAGCGCTCCAGCAGATCAGTCGGGCGGATCTTAGCGTGGTAGTGCGCGCGCTGCGATTCGCGGGACTCACCACTTTGCGGATGGCGCGAGAGGTACTTGGACACCCAACCAGCACGGTTGGAGTAGGCATCGTTGGTACGCTTCTGCGGGGCCAGGGTGTCATTCGGCGCCTGGGCCGCATCGAGCGACTCCCATTCACCGCGGATGACCGCACGCACCGCAAAGGGATAAGCCTGCTCGTAGTTGGTGACATCCGAGGTGGACTGCTGGCCCTGGATGGTACGCAGCATCTGGTCCCGGTAGTCTGAGATGAAGGTGTTGACATCAGTCAGCATGATCTCGTTCTCGGCACCCTTGAAGCGGGTTTCCACGACCTCATCGAGCTCTGTTGGCCACGAGTTGACCTCGTCTGTGCGGACGTCGGCCAACTTGTTGGTCTCCGGGCGCTTTGACACGGCCTTCTCCAACACCGCGTGGGCATCCCCCAGCTCGCGCTTAAGGTGGAAGAGGTTCTCATCGGCATAGTCCTGCAGGACATCCTTGAGCAGGTGCGCAATGGCCATAAGGGCGTAGCTGTAGAACTGGTTGAAGTACAGACCCATCAGAGCATTAACCGTAGGAGTCGGGTCCGTCATCTGGCCCTTGCCAGTCAGCGGGCTGAGGATTGGATCCGCGCCTTCCGGCTTCGCCAACACGCGGGTGTTCTGGTAGTAGCCAGAGTACTCAGACAGGCACGGCAGGAGACGGTCAGAGTTGGTGAGCACATCCGTGATCTTGGAGAGCATCTCGCGCACATAGGGCACGCCCACCGCAGCCAGCTCCGACTCCACGGTGGCGAGGACACCATCGCTGAAGAAGTTGGCGTAGCGGTAAACAGTGTCATACGCAGCATTGTTCAGAACCGATGCGATGGCCTGCTCATTGCGGGGATCGGCCATGTTGCCCTCAAACTCTTCGCGCCATTCGTTGACGTTGCGGCCCTGGCCCACCGGAATGAAGTTCTGCAGGTGCTTCGCGGCGCTGTCCGCGGCTTGCTGGGCTTGGCCACCGAACACACTGTTGAGCCAGTTCCAGACGCTACCGCTATCGATCTGTCCGCCCTGTGCCCAGGAAGGATCAAGCGTCATAGAGCTAAAGGCGCTAGGCAGGCGCTCCTCCAACTTCTTCGCAATCTGCATCTCGCCGGCCTCGGGGTTCTGCGGATCGAGGTGGCCGTTGAAGAGGCGCTCGAAGGCGCTGCGGGCAAGGCGCTGGGAAGAGTATTCGGCAAAGCGGTCACGGCCCATCGAAACCTGGGCATAACCCAGCGAACCCCAGGGCAGGCGCCCCCACGGCGTGCCGTCCGGGCGATCCCAACCGAAGAAACGGCGGCCGCCATCACCGGCCGGGGTGTTAGTCAGCGCGTAGGACACGAGGTTATCGCTGGCCTTGGTGGAAGCCATCAGCCCCGCCAACGCGCGGCCCAAGCCGCGGTAGATGGACATGGCGGAACCATCGCCGAAGCGAGCGCTGGTGGTGCCCATCTTGGAACCAATGGGGAAAATACGGCCGAAGGTCTGCCCCTCCGGCGGGGTTCCCATGTCGAAGGCCTCAAAGATAGCGCGGTCGTGATCATACGCATTACCCATCTGTGCGGCGACAACCTCACCGAACATAGCCAGCGAGTTCGGCCACGCGCCGGCCATGTCATCCGCCTTGTTATCGGCGAAGATTTCCGGGGTGTACATGAAGATGAGGGTGCCCTGCGGGTTCACGTTCGGAATAGTGGTGAGTACACGGCACACATCCAAGAACATCGAGGCGCCCGCGCCACCTGCCATGGAGGAGACAACGAGGACAACCGGCTGGGAATCACCGGTATCGGTGTCCAGCTTGGTCTGCTTGTAGTTGAGGCGGTTGAGCTCCTGGATTGCCTCCTGCGTGAACATCTCATCCACCGCTTCCTTGAGCGACTGGCGGATCTTCTTGAGATTCGGCAGGGTCAGCATACGGCCAATCGCGCGGTACTGGCCGGCGCCATCAGCCAGCTTCACGTCATTGGTAGAGGGGTTGCGGGTGGCCCACGTTGCGATCTCACCGAGCTTGCCGGCACGGCCCAGGATGCTGGACACGCCCTCATCGAAGGTGTTGTAGTTCTGGCGAGCACCAATGCCCACGTAGTGGCCGCCATTCTGGGTAACATTCGGCAGCTTCTGCGGGCCTGCCTCCTCCTCGAGCGGCACATCGATGTTGACGAACTGCCAGGCCTTGGGCAACTCGGTCATGTCCGAGTCGATGCTTCGCAGCTCGGCCTTGAGCTGGTCCATCATGAACGCCAGTGTCTTGGCGCCGGAGCCACCGCAACCGACGACGAGGAACTTCTTCATCTTTAACTACCTTTCGAAGGGGAGGTTCGCTTCTGTGCTGTTTATGTCTGTTGTGTGCTGCTCTGCCGGCTTAACCCTGGGAGCCAAATCCCGGGGCTGGGGGCCAGCCGCCGTTATTACCAGGGTTACCAGGATTGTCTGGGCGCTGCTGGCCTGGTTGGCCAAAGCTCGGGCCGCCGCCGAAACCAGATCCACCACCAAAGTGTGGTGCTCCGCCGAAGCCGGGGCGTCCCGGCTCTTCAGCGCGACCTGGCTGGTTCTGAGGTGACGGTCCGGAAGGCTGGGACTGGCCGAAACCGCCAGGTTGCGGCGCCTGCTGGCGCCCACCCGGGTGGGGAGCGCCCTGCTGCGGTCCACGTTGCGGCGGCGGACCGCTCGGCGGCTGGGAGCCGGGCTGGTTCTGCTGGACCGGCTGCCCCGGTTGGCCTGCCTGCGGCGGCGTCTGTGCCTTCTCAGCCTTTTCGGCTGGGAATTCGACTTGGTCAAAGAGTTGCAGGGCCTGGCGGCTGATCTCCTTCGACATCTCGTCGTATGCGCTGGCCTGTGCCAACGTATCGATGGTCATGACAATCTCGCCAGAATCGCGGTCCTTCTTGTTACCGATGAAGAACCACGTGTTCTGCACCGCAAGCGGCAACACTGCCCGGTAACCGGACTTCTTGCCCTTGCCGGAGATAGTGCCATCGCGCTGGACCTCCACGTGGGCGGCAGTGAAGGGGCTCAGTCCCATCTTTACCTTGGCATCATTGCTGCCCAAGCGGGCAGAACGTGCAGAGGCTTCCACCGGAACGGCACCCTGGAACTCATCCTTGGACACCGCAAACGGGCGGCCGGTGTCGGTACGCACGAGGTTCGCACCATCACGGCGTACCGGGATGGTCTTCGTAAACATGCGGGGCTTTTCCGGAATGCGGCCGCTAAACCACTTCATGAAGTACAGAATGGCCAGCGGAATCAGCAGTGCCAGCAGTACCGCCAAGACAAAGGAGAGGCCGAAAGCAGACTTGCTCAGTGGTGCGGTCATGGAGCCCTGCAGCGTCAGCGGCAGCTCCATCTGCTGGTTATCCTCAGCAGACTGCAGGTTAATGACCGGCTCCACGCGCAGTGGTCCATCCGCCATCTCTTCCACGCTGAGAGTCACCGGGATGGTTGCCTTCTCATCCTTGGAGAGCTCGAGTGCGGAATCTTCCGAGTTGTGCTGAGAACTCACTGCAACGGAAGGAACTCCCGCGGGAAGCATTCCGCCATCAGAATCCATGGTCTGGTCTGCCACCCACACCTTGCCGGGGCCGGTCACGGGAACGTCGACGGTAATCTCTTTCTCCGTCATGGTAATTGTCTGCGCCGAGCCCACCGTCGGCATATTGACCGGGGTAACCGTCAGCGGCGTTTCCGCGTTGATGGGGTCCAGCTTCGAGCCCGGGCGCTCACCCGTTTCTTTGGTGGTGATCTCCACGCGGGTTCGCAACTGACCGGATGCCGCGTTTTCCACCTTGTCCAGTGGAATATCTACCTGCTGTCCATCGGTGATCGGCGCATTCTCTACAAGGGCGACCGGGGCGCCGTCCTCTGGTACGAACTCCGCATAGAGGGTTCCCTCACCCTCCAGCGCACGTGGCTCGCCCTTGCCATCGACCAACTGTCCCTTCAGGATCTGGTCCGAGTTAATGCCGCCTTCTACCTTGGCCCCGTCTTCGGTCTTGAGGTCCAGGTTAAGGCCCGGCACCATAACGACGGAAGCGAGGTATTCGCCGTCCGTACCCTCAGCCGCCTTGTAACCAAAAGTCCATGCTCCGGCCCAGGAATCGCCATCCTTTTCCATAGCGATATCAACCATGCCCGGCAGCTTGTTGTTCTCCGTCACGGAGACCTTCGCGCCAGCGACGCTCGTGGTATCGGGTGTGAGCTCCACCGTTTCGCCATCGGGACCAGTCAGGGTCGGTATGAGGTCGCCTTCACCCACCGAATTCTTCGGCACCGCGGACAAACGCACAGGGGACACGGAGTTATCAAGGACGAAATCAAACTGGTCCTTGAAGTTACCTTCCTTGGTTACACCACCCGAGGTAGGGATGAGGTTACGGAAGGCCGCGAACAGCGCTGCTGGGTCCTCACCCGCGTCAAAGAATGCACCGTTTGGGGCACCCTGGCCACAGTCTTCACCCTCCGCCATGCGGGTGAGCTGGCGGACTTGATCCTGGGCTTCCGCAGCTGGCACGAGGCCCACGTTAAAGAGGCGGATATTGGAGTTACGGAACGCGGTGACAGAGGAATTGACCTCACACAGCTTGTCCTGCGCGCCCTGAAGATCGTTGGCCTCGGCGTCGGTGTAGTACTTACCATCGGTAAAGAACACGATGCCGCGGCAGCTACTGCCTTGGTGGGAAGCGAGTTCCTTCAACGCGCCTTTGTAGGCCGCGCCATAGTTGGTCTCTAGATCCGCAACGCGATCCTCCTTGCGGAACTTATCCAGTTCGCCCTGCAGGGCATCAGCGTTACCGGAGACATTGGTCCACCCGCCATACTCGGCAGGATCGCTGTAATAGTCGGATCCGAAGCCAGCGAGTTTCACGTTAATGTCTGCGCCGTTGTCTTCCCCGAGGTGGGCCAACTGCTTCACGATGTCCGCCGTGGCATCAACGCGGAAGGCATCGGCATCCGTCGGCTGCGAGCCCTCATAGCCCACCAAGGACGCTGATTGGTCAAGAACAAAGAGCAGGTCCGCAGACTTCTCGCTGGCAATACAGGAGCCAAAATCGGAGAGGTTCTTTTGTGAGACTTCTGAGAGCGCAGATTCGGAGCCGATTCCCTCAGGGCGCTCTTCCGGAGGCGGCGGAGCATCCTGCGCCACCGCTCCCAGGCTGCCACCGAACCCAGTGATGGCCATCGCAGCGGATAAAGCAAGTACTCGTGTGAACTTCTTCATTAGGCGCCAACCGCCTTTCCTACGTAGAAGGCGATTTCCACCGCAGCGACAATGACAAGGACAAAACTTCCGCCCATGATGATGCGGTAAAGCAAAGTTTGCGTGGTGTCCTCAACATAAAACGTCTCGGCTTGGCGCTGCGTGTTCTTCAGCGTGTACAGGCCCAAGAGGATAAAGGACACGATTCCGGCCAGCAGCCATCCACCGATAGCCAGGACAAAGAACAGAGTCTGCGTCGGCGAAGCAATAAGCGGCGCAATGACCAAGAGGATCAGTGCGATAACTGCGGAGACGCCAGCAGCAATGAGCAGCGGCCACGGCCCCTTCGTCGGACTCGTCGGTGCTGCCACCTGACGGCGATAATCCGGTGCAGGCGAGGACTCACCAAAACCATCAGACGAGCCCGGCGCACCAAAAGAGCCACCTGCCCCTGAACTAGGGTTAGCCCCCGCAGGGCTTCCCGGGGCAGAGCCGAAACCGGAGCCCCGACCAAAATCAGTACCGGAGGAAGGCTTCTGCGCTGGGGTCTGGGCAGGATTCTGTGCTGGATTCGGGGCACCAAAACCACCGGGACCCCCAGCCCCACCGGGCGCGCCGAACCCGGAACCTGCACCTGGCTGATCAGCCCCTTGCGGCGGGCGCCCGCCAAACTGTGGCGACGAGCCTGGGGAACCAAACGTCATATCGATGACCTTCCCTTAAACGAAGTTGGGCCACCGGCGAACCTGGTACCTTCCCCATCTAGCGACGCAGAAGGTAGAAGATCCGCCGGAAAGCTCTAAGGACCAGAAACCAAGGTAGCCGCACCCCCTGACATGACGTGTCTTTCTCTGGCCTCGAAATTCGAACGCGCCCGTATCTCTTCGAGCGCGCGCCATGCACACAATAGACAGGAAACGTTCAGGGAATACGAAAACGTTGCAAGCAAAAGAATGCCATACTGCGTGCATTATTTCTGCCCAGTTCATAGATCTTTATGGGCACAGCACCGAGAGCGCACCCCCGAAACAGCCAGTTCCGCTGCAGGTTCTCAGGAAACAGCCGGGTGAGGGAGCACTCCCCATTTCTGCTTCCCCCAGTTTCGTGGAAAAATGCTGTTCCATGACAACTCAATCGGCAACCGCAACCACCACAAACGGTGGCGAGAGCATCCGATTCATCCCGGTACATTCCACCTTGTACCCGTGGCTGGTCGCGGTGTTCGTCGTTACCTTCCTCATCTCGAACATCAACGCCACGAAGGGCGTCCAGCTCGGCCCACTCATCACCGATGGCGCCTTCTTCCTCTTCCCCATCGCCTATATCGTGGGCGATGTTCTCTCTGAGTGCTATGGCTTCAAGTCCACCCGCCGCGCCGTTTATATCGGTTTCGCCATGGCGCTTCTGGCCGCAGTTTCCTTTTATATTGCAATTTGGCTGCCCGCGGCTGATTTCTACGAAGGTCAGGAAGCCTTCGCCGCCACGCTGGGCCTCGTCCCGCAAATCCTGCTGGCTTCCCTCGTCGGCTACGTCGTGGGCCAGCTGCTCAACTCCTTCACCTTGGTCAAGATGAAGGCCCGCTCAGGCGAGAAGGGTCTCATCGCCCGCCTTGTCGCTTCCACCGTCGTCGGCGAATTCGGCGATACCCTGCTGTTCTGCGCCATCGCCGCACCCGTCATCGGTATCGATTCCTTCAGCGGCTTCCTGAACTACGTCATCGTGGGATTCCTGTGGAAGACCGCCTGCGAGGTGATCATGCTTCCGCTAACCACGCTGGTTATCTCCTGGGTCAAGCGCCGCGAGGATTACGCACCTATCGACGAGGCCGAAACCTCTACGGCAACACAGCCTCAGTAACAGCAACAGCTACCCGTCCCGAATTTTCACCCCCTTGGCACACACTGTGCTGAGGGGGACTATTTCTCTCTTCCCTTTACTCTCCCCATTGAATACAATGTATTCACGATGGTTAAGGAGAAAATATGGCTACTTTGACAATTCGCATGGATGATAACGACGCTGAACTCGTTCGAAATCTAGCCACATTTGAAGGCCGTACAATATCTGATTTTGCCCGAGCAGCGCTTTTAGAACGGGTCGAAGACTACTACGACCTTCAGGAACTGCGCGCAGCAATGGCAGAGGATTCTGGCGAACGGTTTAGCCTTAATGAGGTCCTCGAGGATCTCTAAAGATGCCGGAGAGAATTACTTCATATCACGTCGAATTCACGTCGAAAGCCCGCAAACAGCTAAAGAAGTTTGACCGATTCGATGCGCGAATCATCGTGACGTGGATCCAAAAGAACCTCGAAGGCTGCGAAGACCCTCGAGCTCTCGGAAAAGGATTGACTTCAAACCGTTCAGGCGAATGGCGCTATCGGGTCGGTTCTTACCGCATTCTGGCGTACATCCACGACCAGAAAGTAACGATTGAGGTATTCGCTATTGGCCACCGGAAGGACATCTACGATGCATAAGCATCGACGAACTTCACTCCTCCCTATCCTTGGCCTGGCCACAGCCCTAAGTCTTGTGGCGTGTTCGGGTACGGAAGAAGAGTCGTCGCCCGAAACGACGAGCAACGCAGCCACGTCGGAGTCGATGACGGTGAGCAGTGAGGCGTCGTCAAGCGCAGCGCCCAGCACCACCCCTACCCCGCCGCCGCTCAATGAGGGCCCGGCACCCGCACTGACCGGCACGTTTGAGATGGACGGCCCAGCCACCATCACGGGCGCGACCTATGATTCAATGCCCTTCGTCGTGCCCCTCAACCCCGCCGGACCGCAAGAAACCATGGTGCGCTGGGTGCAAGACTGGGGCGAGCCCCCCGCCACAGCGGAGCAGGGTACCACCTACGTGTTGGGCCATGCGTGGGGCCAGCAAAAACTGGTATTTAACCCCTTCTCCGAGGTGGTCACCGCCAACGTTGATCTGAGCAACCCCACCGCCGTGGAGGGCCTCGACGGGGCGCAGGTGCAGCGCTTTACGACGCCCATCCTCAACGGCTCCCACATCCGCATGACCTCCGAGGGCGGTGCCGGGCGCGAGTGGATCGTGGATAACGCCTTCCTGGTTGATAAGGAGCAGCTGGGCAGCGACGCCGACCTCATGAATACCGAGGTCCCCGGGCGTATCGTGCTCATTGCGTGTGCGGTGGACGGCACATCAGACTTGGAGTACAACGTCATCGTCACCGGTCACTTGGCGTAATAGCGCCCCAGGAATTCATCGCGATAAGCCTCGTAATAGCCGCCATCGATGGACTCCCGGATGTTATCCACCAGGCGAATCATGAACTCCAGGTTGTGGATAGTGCACAGCGTGCCAGCCAAGAATTCCTTGGCTTTGAGCAGGTGGTGGAGGTAGGCGCGGGAGTAATTCTCCGAGACGTAGCCGCCAAATTCTTCATCCACACCAGCAAAGTCACGCTTGAAGCGTGCATTGGTGAGGTTCATGCGGCCATCAAGGGTGTAGACGCCACCGCGGCGCGCCAGGCGGGTCGGCGCCACGCAGTCGAAAGTATCGGCACCAGCCTCAACGGCGGTAAAGATGTCATCCGGTTCAGAGATACCCAGCAGGTGCCGGGGCTTATCGACGGGCAACTCATCGCATACCCAGCCCACAATCGTTCCCAGGTTCTCCTTCTCTAAAGCGCCACCGATGCCGAAGCCTCCGAAGCCGCGCCGGCCATTCGCTTCGGCGCGATCGGAGAGCTCCACCAGTCCGCGGGCAGCTTGGCGGCGCAGGTCCTCATACTGCGCGCCCTGCACCACTCCCCACAGGGACTGGCGCGGCTTCTGCGGGCCGCGGGCAAGCGTCAAGCGGTCGTGCTCATCCAGGCAGCGCTGCGCCCAGCGGCGCGTGCGCTCGACAGATTCCTCCTGGTAAGTGCGGGTATCAACGAGCGTGGTGAGCTCGTCGAAGGCGAACATGATGTCCGCGCCCAGACCATGCTGGATCTGCATGGAGACCTCTGGGGTGAAGCGGTGTGTGGAGCCGTCGATGATGGATTTAAAATCCACGCCATCCTCATCGACCTGCGCCATACGCTCCTTCTTGGCCGCACGGATATCGGAGTCCGTTAGGTCCGCCACGTCCATGGCGAGGACCTTTTTGAAACCCACGCCGAGGGACATGACCTGGAATCCGCCTGAGTCGGTATACGTCGGCCCATGCCAATTCTCGAAGGCAGCCACGCCACCGGCCTCGTCCACGATGTCGTGGCCCGGCTGCAGGTAGAGGTGGTAGGCGTTGGACAGGATGGCCTGGGCTCCGGTCAGGCGAATCTGCTCCGGGGTCAGCGTCTTCACCGTGGCCTTGGTGGCCACCGGGATGAAGGCCGGGGTCTGGATATCACCGTGCGGGGTATGGATAACACCGGTGCGGCCGTGCTTTCCCGGTTGCGCTGGACCGCTTAAATCCAGCTCCTTCTTCACGTCGAAGGAAAGGTCGGTCTCAAGCTGCGGCTTAGGGTGAGTCATAGGGAACTATTCTACGGGCTGCGCTGCTTTATCTTCTGCTTCACGGGATGCTGCTGCGTGTTTGCGCTCCCATTCTTCCTCGAGTGCCGTGCCCTCGATATCCAGCTGCGGGATCAGCTTGTCCAGCCACTTCGGCATCCACCAGGTGGTGTGCCCCATGAGGAACATGGTGGCGGGGACAAGCGACATGCGGACTAAGAAGGCGTCGAAAAGCACGCCCGCCGCCAGCGCGAAGCCGAAGATCTGGATGAAGGGCAGGGGCTGGCTGATAAAGGCCACGAAGACGGAAATCATGATGATGGCCGCGGCGGTGACCACGCGGGCACCGGCGGTAAAGCCGGCGATGGTGGCCTCATCGTTGGCGTTGTACTTGCTGTACTTCCCACCGCTGCCCTGCGGGAAGCGGGAGAAGTGCTCGCGCATGCGGGTGACCAGGAAGACCTGATAGTCCATGGCTAGGCCGAAGGTCACGCCAATGAGGAAGATGGGCATGAAGGAAATCAGCGGGCCCGGCGCGGGCACCAGTCCGGTGAGGCCGTCCTGCCACACAAGCACGGTCAGGCCAAAGGCGCCGCCGACGGAGAGCAGGAAGCCTAAGCCCGCCACCAGCGGGACCAAGATGGAGCGGAATACCGCCAAGAGCAGGAAGATAGCCAGGCCCACCACGATGGCGAGGTATGGCCCCATGGCCCCTTCAAGGCGCTCGGTGATATCGAGCTGCACCGCAGTCAGGCCTGTCATGCCGATCTCGGCACCGGTGGCATCCTCCAGCTCCGCGCTGGCGGTGCGCAAAGCGGAGGCGGTGCCAACCGTGGCCTCATCCGTCGGCGCGGTAGTGGGACTGACCATGATCTGCGCTGCCTTCATATCCTTGCTCACGCCCACCAACTGGGCGTGCTTGACCCCGCCGACCTGGTTCAGGCGCTGCACGGAATACATAAAGGAAGAAAGAGCGGCCTTCTTCTGCTCATCCTCTTCGCCCTCCTGGCCCTGGATATAGGGCTGCAAAGCCGCGGAATCCGGGTTGGCGTTAGCGCCATCCACGATCACTAAGAAGGGGCCGTTGATGCCGGGGCCGAAGCCCTCGGACAGCAGGTCCGCCGCCTTGCGCTGGGTGGTATCCGGATTAGACGTGGTATCCGCCGGAAGCGCCAGCTCCATGTGCAGAACCGGAGCGGTCAAAGCACCGAGGCCGAGCACCACCAAGGCCATGACGACACCGGGGACACGCTGCACCGTGCGCACCCAACGGTTGCCCATCGTTGGTTTCGTGCGGCGCGGTCGGCGCTTCGTGGGGTTGCCGGCCACGCCGGGGATGCGCCCGGCGAAGGCCTTATCACCGAGCAGGCCCAGCATCGCGGGCACCAAGGTCAGCGCCACAAGCACGGCCATGAAGACCGTGCCCGCAGCCGCCAGGCCCATCGCCGTCAAGAAACTAATGCGTGCCACCAGTAGGGCGAAGAGCGCGATGAAGACCGTCGCACCGGCAAAGACCACCGAGGAACCCGCCGTACCAACGGCCATGCCGGCGGCATCCGGCCCGTCCATGCGGGAGCGCTCCTGCCGGTAACGCGACATGATGAACAGCGCATAATCGATGCCCACGGCCAGGCCAATCATGACGGCCAGCACCGGGGTGAGGTTGTTGAGCTCAATCCAGTGGGTAGCGATCATGACGCCCATCGCGCCCAGGCCCACACCCACGACCGCGGAGATAAGCGGCATACCCGCGGAAGCCAAGGAACCGAAGGTAATGATGAGGACGATAAACGCCACGGCCAGGCCGATGACCTCAGAAATCGAGTTGACCTGGATTTCATCACCGAAGCCCGCGCCGCCGGCCTCTACCTCCAAACCCGCCGCACGGCCGATATCCATGGCCTCATGGACCACGTCTTTATCCGCGGGGTCCACCGAATAGGGGCTCTCCGCGTCAAAATCGAAGGTGGTATAAGCAATGGTCTCATCGGCATTGACCATGGCCAGGTTGTCGGCATCCGCCCGTGCGGTCTCCTCCGGCAAGCCCATGGAGGTGAACTGCTCGATGACCTGCTGCTGCAGTGCTGGCGATACCTCAAGCGGATTGCCCCAACGCTGTTGGCTATCCTCCGGTATATCTAGGCCCTCTGCGATGTGGCGCACCACGTCCCCGACTGCCGCTTCATTCTGCGGGTCACTGAGCTTCTGCCCTTCCGGGGCCTTGAAGACGAGGTTGACCGTCGGCGCATTGGCCGGGTTACCGTTCTCCGGGAAGAGCTCCACCGCGCGGCGGGTGGCATCAATTGCTGGCGTGCCGCTGATGGAGTACTCCGTGGTCATCGGCTTCATCAAGCTCAAGGTCGCTCCGCCCGCGGCCGCCACGATGAAGATCCAGGCGATGATGACCTTCCATCGATTGATGTAAGACCAGCGGCCTAGGTGGTAGAGCAGCTTTGCCACGGAAATTCCCCTTCACATGCGCGATTATTGCTCGCGGAAGCTTTGGCGGTGGACACGAATGTGCACCAGTTTAACCAGTTGGGCTGTGAAGCCCTAACGGTCTCGTAAGAGTTCAACGACCCCTCCAGAGTGTGGCCAGCGCTACAATGCGGAATTACTGAAATACTCTAGGAGCACCACCATGTCTACTTTCGTCATTGTCGCCGTCGCGGCCATCCTCCTCATTGCCATCCCAGCAGGCATGATGAGCCGGCGGATTCACAAGCGCACTGAAGACCACGACCCCGAGGCACGCCAAGCCGCGCTGGATTTCCAAAGAGATGTTGATAGAGGGCGAGCTGGCTTCTAAAACATAAAAAGACCGGCACCCCAGAGCTAAGAACTGGAGTGCCGGATGTGGCGGTGGCGGCGGGATTTGAACCCGCGGTTGGGGGTTACCCAACAATCGCTTTCGAGGCGATCACCTTCGGCCGCTCGGACACGCCACCGCGTTCCAGATTACGTCGAGTAACCCCGAGCGACAAAATCGCTGCCCACGCCAGGCGGCGCGGACAGCGATTCAGCTCTTTAAGGCTAGGAATTAGTCCTTGAGGTTTCCGATGACCTCGTTGGCCTTATCCTTGACGCCCTCAACGGCGTCGGAAGCCTTCTGCTTGGCTTCAGAGGTGACCTGGTCGGCCTTGCCCTCGTTCTCCAGCTTCTCGTTGTCGCTTACGTTGCCAGCGGCTTCCTTAGCCTTGCCAACAAACTCGTCCTTCTTGTTCTCGAAATCACCCATGGTTTTCTCCTTACTCTCTACGTCTCTCACGTGGACCACCCAGCCTACACGCGAATCGGAAGGTGGATCCGAGACCACGTCCCAACTCAGGGCTACTCGCTGCTTCCGCGCAGACCCCCGAAGAAGCCTGTGAGCAGCTTCGCGCACTCTTCCTCCAGCACTCCACCGCGTACCTCGGGAACATGCAGTGCGCCGGGGGCGCGCAATACTTCCACCAGCGAACCACACGCCCCCGTCTTCGGCTCAAAGGCACCAAAGACCACCGAGGACACCCGGGAAGCCTGAATCGCGCCCGCGCACATCGCGCAGGGTTCCAAGGTGACAACCAGCTCGCAGCCTTCCAGCCGCCAGCCGTCGCCATGCACGCGTACCGCCTGACGGATGGCTTCCACCTCTGCGTGCGCGGTGGGGTCATTCAGCTGTTCGCGGCGGTTAACGCCGGTGGCGAGTTCTTTACCGGAGGCGTCGTAAAGCACGGCCCCCACCGGGATATCCCCTACCGGCGTGGTGCGCGCAACCTCCAGGGTGCGGCGCATACGGGCCTCCGCACGCACCAGCCCTTTCGCTGGTTTAAGAGTCATCCGAGTCGAGGCCGTCGATGAAATCCTCCAGCTCATCACCAAAGCCCAGCTCGCCGGCGATGCGCAGGAGCATATCGGAAGGCCAGTCCTCATCGTTGTCGATGATATAGCCCACCTGGTCCTCATCGAGGCCGAGGTCCGCGAAGATGTCGAAGTCGCCGTCGCCATAAGGATCGGCGTCCTCCCACTCGTCTTCGTCCAAATCCGGGATATCGATATCGCGCAGGTCCAGGAAGTCCGCCGCGAAGTCGTCTTCGGAGGCATAGGTGGCGTCGGAAAGCAGCATGCGCACATCCCCCGGCACCGGGCGCACAACGACGAAATAATCATCCTCCACGCACAACAGCGCAAATGCCGCTCCCTCCGAACGCAGGTTGCGCACCGCCTTGATGGAGGTGTTGACGTCGGTAAAGTCATCCTTGAAGGGGCGAATCACCCACGCGCCTTCGGCGCTGGTGACGGTGATAGCAAAGGACAGATCGTCGTGGCTCATACCTCGTCAGATTAGTCGGATTGTGCGACAATTGTCACCGTGAGTTCTCAAGATGTTCAACGCCCCGTCTGCATTATCGGCCTCGGTCTCATTGGAGGTTCCCTCCTGCGAGACCTAGCTGCTGCACGCCATTCCGTGTACGGCTATAACCACTCGACTTCTGGTGCGCGAACGGCCATTAAGCAGGGCTATGACGTCACCGATGATCTGCCGGCTATCCTGCGCCGCGCCGAGGAGGACAATGCGCTCATCGTCATCGCGGTGCCCATGGATGCGGTTGCCTCGGTCCTCGACGTCATTCAGGAACACGCCCCGAGCTGCGGGCTGACGGATGTCGTCTCGGTCAAGGCCGAGGTTCGCCAGCTCATCGTGGAGCGCAACATGGAGTCACGCTACGTGGGCGGCCACCCCATGGCCGGCACCTCCAAGTCCGGTTGGGAGAACTCCCACACCGGGCTATTCAACCGCGCTGCTTGGGTTATCACCTACGACTACGCCGCCGAGTGCGACGCACGCGGCGAGCGCATCCCCGCCGAGTGGGAGAACATCTTTGCCGACGTTGTCCGCATGACCCAGATGGTTCACGCGGAAGCGGTTCCGGTACGCGTGGCAAATCACGATGCCGCGGTCGCCCGCATTTCACACCTGCCACACGTGCTGGCGGAGACCCTCGCGGTGGTTGGCGATAATGGCGGTATTCTGGCGCAGTCCCTGGCGGCTGGCTCCTTCAAGGACGGAACCCGCGTGGCAGGAACACGCCCGGACCTGGTGCGCCAGATGTGCGAGACCAACTCGACGGCGCTGGTCCAGGCCCTCGACGAGGCCCTTGAGTTGCTGCACGATGCGCGCGAATCGCTGGCCTCGGAGCAGCCTTCCATCGCCGCGCTTGCCGACGCTGGCTTCCGCGCCCGTACCCGCATCGAAGCCCGATCCGGTGCTCGGAAGGAATCGGTCTCCCCGGTAAAGATCTCTTCCCGCCCGGTCTTGCGGCTGCATCCGGGTGCGCCGAACTGGGTGGCGCAGTTGCGCCAGACGGAGTCTTTGGGCGGGCGCATCGAGATTTTCTAACCGGCGGTGGCCTTCTAGGCCTGACCTTTACCCTAGGCAGGCGGTTTTCAACGGGCTCCCACACATGGTTCTCGTCACAAGGTTTGTTTGCCCCCAAACGAACCTTCTACCGGGTTAAAGATGGTTTACTTGCCCCCAAGGGAACCTTTTGACTGGAGACTTCTGAGTGAAGCCTTTTGCGTGCTGCTGGGCATGGGGCAGATAGCAAAAGGCATCTTGCAGATGGCGTCTGTCAAAAGGCGTTTTCTCGCCTGAAAACGCCTTTTGGGGCGTGCAGATGGCGTTTTCAGCCCCAAAGATGCCTTCTAGCGGATGCCTTTTGTGGGGTGCCATCTAGCGACCGACCGTGGAGGAGTGTGCGCGGTGGCGGCGGGCTGTGAAGCGGCGTAGTGAGGTGGCATGGGGCGTCGGGCGGCGAAGTGCGGTGGCGGCGTGGGACGCTTAGTCGCGGAAGGTGTCGTCGCGACGTTTGCGAGCTTGGGACTCATCGCGGGTGATGCCGAGCAGCGGATAGCCGGCCAGGCCTGCCGCTAGGCCCACCGGCAACAACCACAGCATGCCGGAGGCCAACCACAAGACCACGCCGAGGATGGCACCGGCAATCAGACACGGAACGAGTTTCTCCTTCATGGAGATTCAGCCTAGTTGGTACTCCGCGCGGCGACAGACTTGCGGTTGAGCAGGCGCGAGATGATGGCTATGGCGATAAGTCCTACTACCGAAGCAACGCCCGCTGGCCATGCAACCGGGGCGCTGACCTGCATCGTTGTCGGTGGTGCCGGGGAGTTATCGGCGTTGAGGACGCCGTCGGTATCGCGGCCGCTGGTGACGTCCTCGATCCAATCGCGGACCTCGACCACCGACGTAATCGCCGCGGTCGGGGAAGGCAGATCCGGATCCGCGTTCGACGTTCCAGCCGTGGCCACGCCGACGAGGCGACCGTTGACAAAGAACGGACCACCTGAGTCGCCGCCTTGCATGCCCTCACCATTAAGGGACTTCACGTCCATGATGGCAGCGGCAATCATCGGGCCTACTCCCCCGAGTTCACCGGCCGGGATACTTTCCGCGCCGTCGGGTCCAACGGCGATCTCTGGCATGTCGCCGCCTTCCATCACCTGGGGCGCGTCGGATGCGTCGGGGGCGGGAGCGACCATTCCGCCGGGGGCAGGCACAGCCATGTCGCCAGGAGCCATGGCCCCGGAATCGCCCGGCGCCACCGGCGTCATCTTCTCGCCAGACTCGTCTGGGCTTGCCGGTGGGGTGCCACCCGACAGGAGTTCGCCTACTTCCATCTCAGCCATCGGCAGCTGGCCTTTGCGGGCCATGCGGGAGCTGCTGCTCCAGCCGTAGAAGTGGCCTTTCTCACCAGCGGTAGGAACAGCGTCCGCGAGCTTGGCGGGCTTAACGCCCTTGACGGGCTCGGTCAGGTGCATGAGGCCGGCGTCGATAGTCGGCGAAACAGCCCAGGAGTCCACGTCATAGACACGGGTGTCCTTGCCCTGGCCAAAACGTGCCTGCGAGCCCTCGTTGTTGACGGACTCCAAGCAGTGGCGGGCGGTCAGCACCCACTGCTCAGCCACCAGCGTGCCGGTGCAATCACCGAAGCTTCCGATCTTGCCCATGCGCAGCGCAGCCACGGCAGCGCTTTCCTCCGACTGGGGAGCGGGCTGTGCAAATTCCAAGGCCATGGCCGGTGCAGCGCCCAGCCCCACGACCACAGAGCTGGCCAGAACAGCAGTTATCTTTCGTGCCGTCATCACGCGGCCACCTCCTTGATTGCCCAAGCCACGACCCTCTCGGCCGGACCCTTTCCACAGAACTTCTTCCACAGCGCGCTCAACAGAAGGAACGCGAGCACAAAGCCCAGTGCCGCCGTGGTGTTGTGCAGCGAAACGTTCGCCTGCCAATAACGAGCGGTGAGAATGTGCAGGATATAGATGGTCAACGACATCGAGCCCAATGCTGCGAAGGGGAAAGCCAAGCGCGGTAGCTGACGGCCGATGATCAAACACAGGTGCAGCACCACCGCGGTGACTGCCACGGAGAGAAGGATTTCACCGAGCACACCCGTATGCCCGGTAAAGCGCAGCCAGCCGGGGATATCCGGGTTGAAGCGCTGCCACAGGCCAATACCGGTGACAACGGCAGCCACCGCGGTCGTAATAGCTTGGGTGCGGGTGGGGCGGGTGAGGTAGACGTCGTAAAGCAGCATGCCTGCCACCATGTACGCCAGGAAAGCCACGAGGGGGTAGACCTGCGGGAGGGTGTACGGCGCGTAGAGCACCGTGGCGCCCGCGGTGGCCAGCGCGAAGAGCAGAACCTTCCACACGGTAGCCAGCGGTGGGACCCAAGCGGTAAGAGCCATTGCCGCGCCCATCACCACGAGAACGACCTGAATCTCACCACCCACAGGTAGCAAGGCCACACCGATGAGCATGACTATCATACCGCGGGCAACCAGCTTGAGGAAGACCCGCAGCGAGTAGTCGCGAGCAAGAATCATCATCGTGGTACCTGCAATGATGGCGAACCCCGCCGCCGGCAGCCCAGAGAGCACCACTTTGGTGCTCCACACCAGGTTGGCCATGTGCAGAATAATCATCCCGATGATGGCCAAGGAACGAGCAATATCGAGGCCCACTATTCGGGCGCGCGCTGACACCTATTCATCTCCTTGCAGTTGAAAACGTTTAAGACCGACCAGTGGCTCTGGCCGGTCTTCTTATTTGTGTTTGTTTTCAGCTCTGCATTTCACTCAGCTCTGCGTGATATGCGTCTCAGCGGCTAAGGGCGATGGATTTCTCATCGCGCACGAGGTAAATGCGCTCAGGGGTTGCGGAGGCATCGGGGTCCACCATCACCGTTACTGGTCTTTGAAGAAAGTCAATGAGAGCCCCGTCCGATTGCGAGCCAAAGCAGATGTTGTCTGACATCAAATCCCACGTGATATCTATCTCACTAGCCTCGTTACTCTCAAAATGGAAACCGGCGTTATCGCAGGAGAACTCCAAGTACTGGTCCCAAAAGTCCACGTAGAAGGAATCCGGCTGCTGTGCGGACTTCCACTCGGCATTCACCACAAACTCCAACTGCTGCGCATTGGCGGTGACCAAGCCTGCGGGCGTGCTAGTAATAATGTTGCGCTGTGAGGATCCAGCTTCCGCTATGTCCGAGCTCCCCGGCAGTTCCGAGGAGCCAACAAAAGAGAAGAGGGAGGAAATGAAAAGCAGGATAGCGGAGAGAATCGCTTGAATCATGGGCCAAAGTATAGCCCCAGGTGAAGGACCGGTGTTTGCAATCTGTTTGCACCGCGTTTGCACCCACTTCGGTTTACCTGGGATTACTCGGGCCTACTTTTAGGCGACTAAAACGCAAATAAACCCCCAGGCTATCCGGCGTTTATACCGTTTGACCTGGGGGTTTAGGTGGTGCGCCCGGAGGGATTCGAACCCCCAACCTTCTGATCCGTAGTCAGATGCTCTATCCGTTGAGCTACGGGCGCAGTCCGTTGGTAAGCAGTACGTGTGCTCTGCCGTGCAACGAGGAATAACTATACCTACGGTCTGAAAAACTAACAAATCAGCAGTTCACGACCATTTTTTCACCTTGAGTTTCGAGCTTCCACTTTACCCACTGTTCACCTAACCGGTAGGAGCCTTGAGCTTAAAACGCACTCTGTCCCCGGCACCGAGTCATCGCTTCGGCGCCAGGGACAGAACTACCAGAAACTAGACCGCCAGGCCGAAGATGGGCACAGCCAACAGATAGACGGTCAGGGTGATGAGGAAGATGCCCAGGATGTTGAGGCCCAGACCACCCTTGATCATCTCACCAATCTTGACGTAGCCGGAGCCGTACGCGATGGCGTTCGGCGGAGTAGCAACCGGGAGCATGAACGCACAGGTTGCAGCCAGCGCCACCGGGATGGTGAGCAGCAGAACGTTGATGTCACCCTCCGCAGTCAGGCCAACACCCACGGCAACACCGCCCATGATCGGGATGAAGGTCGCGGCGGTCGCAGTGTTGGAGGTGATCTCCGTCAGGAAGAGCACGAGAGCGGCCACTGCGGCAACGATGAGAACAGTTGGTAGGACACTGAGTCCCTTGGCCATCTCACCAATCCACAGGGACAGACCGGACTTGTTGAACATGGCCGACAGCGACAGGCCACCGCCGAAGAGAAGGAGCACGTCCCACGGCATCTCGTTGGCGGTCTCCCAGTCTAGAAGGCGAATGCGGCGCTGGTTATCCGCAGGCAGGATGAACAGCAAGATGCCGGCCGCGATGCCCACGATGGCGTCATCGTAGTTCTCGAATTCCTTGAGCACGAGCGGCAGGGTCACCCACGCCGCCGCAGCGAACAAGAAGATAATGCCTGTCATGATCTGGGGACGGGTCCAGGGGCCGAGGGCCTTAATTTCATCGTCGATAAGCTCGCGACCGCCCGGAATTTCGGTCATCTCCGGCTTGAAGACGGTGATGAGCAAAAGCCATGCGATGATCAAGAAGATTGCAGCCAGCGGCACACCAACGGCCATCCAGCGACCAAAGCCCAGGGTCACGTCCCAGGTGTCCGCCATGTAAGCATTGAGGAAGGCATTCGGCGGAGTACCAATAAGGGTTCCCAGCGAACCGATAGATGCAGAGTATGCGATACCCAGCATGAGAGCGGTGGCGAACTTCTTCTGCTTATCCCAGCCGCCGACGGTCTCCGCGGTCAGCGCCAGCACCGAGGTACCAATCGGCAGCATGACCACAGCGGTTGCGGTGTTAGACACCCACATGGACAAGAAGCCAGTAGCGAGCATGAAGCCCAAAATCAGGCGCTTCGGCGAGGTACCGATCAACTTCACCACATACAGCGCGAGGCGGCGGTGAAGGTTCCAACGCTGCAGGGACAGTGCGATGAGGAAGCCACCCATGAACAGGAAGATGGTCGCGGACGCATACGGCGCGCCGACTTCCTTGATGGCCCCTACGCCCGCCAGCGGGAAGATGACCAAGGGCAAGAGCGCGGTAGCGGCCAGCGGGATGGCCTCCGTCATCCACCACACGCCCATGAGAATGGTCACGGCCGCCACGGCACGCAGCGCACTCTGGGTGTATTCAACATCATCCTTGGCGCCGGGTGATTGCAACACCGTGTCGACGGCGTTACTAGGGAAGAGAAACCACACAAGTGCGGCGAGGACGAGTCCGACGATAAGGCCAATGGCCATGCGCCGCCATTCGCGTGTATCGACGCCGCGGTCGTCTTCACCCTCCGTGTGTGCGGTTGAGACGTGAGTTTGCGGGGTAGTCATCTGCCCCCTCCTTTTCCTGGTTAACCAGCCCCCATTCAGTTGAGAGAGTTACTGAAATCACTGAATGGGCCTACACGTTCAGGCTATCGAGACCACAGACAGCCAACAAACACTTTCGCCCCATTACCCCCACTAAGGCCACAGATTCACCCCTGTTAGCAAAATCTTTTGCAGATTAGCTGCAAAGAATGCTCACCAATGTGTGGGCAGTCTGCAGCCAATTCCCCTCCCCCAGATCCCCAGACCTCGATCCCGCAACCTGCAGGTGGGGCGTCGCC
>NZ_JASOLS010000210.1:0-258 GCF_030215295.1 Corynebacterium sp. UMB6689
GATCCCCGAGTGTGACCCGATGGTGTGGCCTTCATCCCCACCTGAGGGGGCGACGCTGATCTCTGAGATGCAACGGCTGGCAACTTTGCGCCTGCCAGTGAAATCGGACCTGTACCGGGACCCGATTATTCAGCGTGGCTCACAATGGGGAACGTCTCGGACGGAGGCAATACGAGACCTTGCGGCCTCTCAGGGAGTCGAATACGGGGTCAAAGCGGACGGCTGCCTACATGTGTGGAAGCCTGATAACGCGGGGCT
>NZ_JASOLS010000211.1:0-258 GCF_030215295.1 Corynebacterium sp. UMB6689
TCACTTCGCCATGACCCTGGAGGACGGGACGACGCGCACACTCACGCTCGAGACCGAGAGCTCCGACGACCTCGCCAAGGAGGGCGGCATCTCCGCGATCATCTACGAGACATGCAAGGCGCGTTCCGGCGCGACATCCCTGACCGTGGACGTCTACAGCCCCAGCTGGATCGTCGTCGACGCGCGGGTGGAATGAGGTTCACATGCCCCAGCAGAAAACCACCACCCGCGAGAAGCTGCTCGTCTGCGCGATCATCA
>NZ_JASOLS010000212.1:0-258 GCF_030215295.1 Corynebacterium sp. UMB6689
TTGACGCGGCGATTCGAGTCGAGGGCGATCTCTGCTGAAAGCCGCAAAGGCGGGTAATCCATAACGTTTCCTTTCCAGGTTGTCTGTAAGCGTTTTTGAGAGACTTTTTTGGGGCCGGGTAGGTAACCCTACACGGGACACCCTGTTAGGCCGTCCTAGCCTTGACAGTCGGGCTTATTCGGCATGGTCTAGGTTTGGGCGGCAGTAGCTCATACGCGCCGCCCAAACTTTTTGGTTTTCTTGAATAGTTGCTCCCAC
>NZ_JASOLS010000213.1:0-258 GCF_030215295.1 Corynebacterium sp. UMB6689
GTCGTACACCGAGTGCAGCATCGCTTTGACGGCGGGCCATAGCGCTTTGGGGGTGACCGACATGAGATTCGCGGCGTAGTGGGTGCGGCATCGTTGCCAGGTGGCTCCGGGCAGGTTGGCGGCGATGGCCTCAACTAGGCCCAGATGGGCGTCGCTGGTGACCAGGCGCACGCCGGTGAGGCCTCGGGCGACTAGGTCAGCGAAGAACTCATTCCAGGCTGGACCGGTCTCGCTGGTGGATACGCGCACCCCCAGTAC
>NZ_JASOLS010000214.1:0-257 GCF_030215295.1 Corynebacterium sp. UMB6689
GTTTGTGGTGGTGTTGTGCGCGTTGGCATCTCGCAAAGTCCGTTGTCCGCCCCTTGGTGCCTGTTAACGGGGCGGGCAGGTAGTCACACTGGGGCCGCCTGCCCGCCGTTTGTTTTGGTCGGGTTAGAACGGTGGGGTGGCGGGGAACTGTCCCTGCACCCCTTGTGTGGGGTAGGTGGCTTGAGTGCTCACTGTCTGCTGGGCCTGCTTCTTAGGGACGATGGCAATCTTGGGGAAACGCAAGAAGAGTTTTTCGC
>NZ_JASOLS010000215.1:0-257 GCF_030215295.1 Corynebacterium sp. UMB6689
ATGTAAGTTTTTTACCTACATGGTTTTTTTATTTACGTTTTGAGCGCTTGATTATTTAGTATTGACTTGGCGTTCGCTCTTCCAGAGAGAAATGGATTGCTTGAAGGTATCCCAAGGTCCCTTATCACTATAGGCCAAGACATTGCTCTTGTAGAGGCTGGTGGCAAAGATAAAGATCAATACCATAGTCACCAAGGAAACTACAATGGCGACAATGACCTCAGCCCATTCCACTGAATAATCCGCTAAACGGAAGG
>NZ_JASOLS010000216.1:0-257 GCF_030215295.1 Corynebacterium sp. UMB6689
TGCTGAACCAAAAAGTCCCCCAAATTCCAAGCAGTCCCCAGCTTGGTAACCAATGGCAGGGATTAAACGCACTGCAGTGGTCTTCCCATTAATCATCCCAATGGCGGCTTCATCAGCGATAATGGCCGCTAAGACTTCAGCGGTGGTTTCACCAGGCACGGCAATCATGTCTAGTCCCACTGAGCAGACCGCCGTCATGGCCGTCAGGGTTTGTAAGTCTAAGACTCCAGCTTGGGCACCCGCAATCATGCCTTCGT
>NZ_JASOLS010000217.1:0-256 GCF_030215295.1 Corynebacterium sp. UMB6689
GAGTATGTCTAAAGCCGTGGACATTAATAAATCGGAGATCATATTTTTTGCAAAACTTCCGAAAAAACTGATCAGTTGCAGTAGGGTAGAGATGTTTATTCTTTGTAGAAGAAGTAAACACAACTTGATTGTTCTTCTCTACTGGGATCCCTAACTTTAAAAAATATTCAGCTTGTTCCAATTTCCATTTCCTAAGACATTTCAGTGTTATCGCATCTAAAGAAATTGTTCTTATGCTGCCTTTAGTCTTAGGGGT
>NZ_JASOLS010000218.1:0-256 GCF_030215295.1 Corynebacterium sp. UMB6689
TGGTGACAGCGACAGTTACCGGCACAAACGGGAAAACTACGACTACCTATTTACTTAGAGCGCTGCTCGGCGTGGATCATCCGCACGCCGCCCTGTGCGGTACCAACGAGGTCTCGGTAGGCCAGCACCAGATTATTGCCTCGCGCACTACCGCTGAGGCGCCCGTGCTGCAACGTTTCTTGGCCTCCGCGCGCGAACAAAATCTAGGAGGAGCAGTCATCGAGACTTCCTCGCATGCCTTGTCGTTGCACCGTGT
>NZ_JASOLS010000219.1:0-256 GCF_030215295.1 Corynebacterium sp. UMB6689
AGCAGGCGCGGGGTATCGTCCACCTCAGTGTCGTATTGCAACGGAGCCGGGCTTGCCGGATCCGAAGTAGATACCCGCCCTCTGATGGCAAAGCGTTCGACGAGCTGAGCAAATTCTTTCTCGCCATCGAAGAGGGATACTTCCACGCGGACCAGACGACCGGAAGAAGATTCCTCTACCGCTGCACACAGGCCTACTGTGTGAATGCGTTTGCCAAATGGCACATCTGCCTTCAAGCGAACCGTGTGGTCTAGGT
>NZ_JASOLS010000021.1:0-41902 GCF_030215295.1 Corynebacterium sp. UMB6689
ACGCAGCGTAACAATGCGCTAAAGTAAGCCCCACAATTTCACCACCCCATGGTGTCTACTTTCCGGGGGTCAGGCCCTTATGGCCGTTCCTCTTAGTTGGCCACGGTCAATGCGCAAAAGCTCGGCTATGTCTAACCAGGTGGGTTCTTTCTTGTGAGAAAGATTGACAAGGTAATTAAAAACAATCAGCCGCTCATCGCGATCAAGGGGAGAGGTATCGCCGCCGCGGTTGATACGGAGGTTTCCGGTGAGAGCAGCGATACGGTACTGCTGAAAGACGTCAGAAGCTTTTAGAGCTCGGTCTTGACTGGGTTGCAGGGGGTCCTTGCCGACGCGCCCTTGTTGAGCACCTTTGGGGGATTCAGCCTCGAAGACTAGTTCTAAAATGTTTTTCCGTAGTGTGTCGTCTATCTTTTGGACACGGCAAATCTCGTTGATTTCGCGCGCGTGGTCTATCTGATGCAGCCGCGCAGAAATAACTGCCTGCTTCACCTCGTTTGCGGGCTTCTTGTCGTCTTTCTTCTTGCCACCGCCTCGTAGCCTGTCGGTACCCAATTGAGCAAAGGAAATGAGTTGCCCAACGGTGGCATCGTGAGGAATTGCGCGGCCGGTGGCCGCCTCCAGCTCCTTGCGTATTTGTTGAAAAGCCTCGCTAGGCTCGCTCGGTGCGTACAGGCTCGATACCTTCCAATATGGATTACGCCAACCTCGGTGGTTGGCAATATGGCGTAGCGCGATAGAAAGATATCGGCCTCGTTCTTCGTCATCGTGGATGAAGGAATTTACCAATTCCACGCGAGCCTTCCATGGAAGGTAAGGGTCGGAATAGTGCTCAAAAGGTAGAGTTTCCCAGCCTTGCGCTTTGAGAAACTTTTCAAGCTTAATCATGCGCTTGCGGCGACGGCGGTACAGACGTCGCGTACGTCGTGCGACTCCAGAAGAAGCAAGTCGGGTCACCGCTCGCTTTTGCTGGTCGGGATCTAGTCCTGAGTCGTGGATCAGCGAAACCGCACTGAGAATTTTTACTGGTAGATCATTTTCGTCGACTTCAATGGCGGTGCAGCCAAGCGAATAAGTTCCGACATCTATTCCAACGCGGTAAGAGAGAGACAAAGGATTAGCCCTTTCAGATAAAAAGAAAGCCGAACCCGAGGGTTCGGCTTGGAGCAATCAACGTCGGAAACGAGCCGACGCTTACTGAGGTTCAGTTCTGGTTAAGAACATAGCAGAATACGTCTCGTGTGTCTTGGTTTCCTCCACAAAATTGGCGGAAGACTATTGGGTTCGCACCGATGACTTTCATCCAATAAACATGAACGCAAACAGCGTGTTGAGCACCGTCGCCACAATCATGGGCACGGAGGTGCGCTTGACCAATTGGATGGGATTGACCTTGATGGCGCCGGAGACAATGAGCACCGCGGCGTTGACCGGGGAGACCTGGCGCATCAGGTTGGAGGTACCCCAGATGGCGGTGAGCATCTGCGGGGCGTGGATGGAGGTCTGCGAAGCCAGGTTGGGCACCACCTCAGAGAAAGCAAAGTAGGGGGCAGTGCCAGAGCCAGTGAGCGCGGCCATTGCGGCGGTGGCGGCGACGAAGATGAGGACGATGAGGACGGCGGCGCCGGAGGAGCCCTCGGCGGCGTCGATAAGCATGTCGATGACACCCATCTGCGTAATACCCTCCACCAGGACAGCAGCAGCCACCAGCAGGGCCACGACGCCCGCAGCACCTTCGCCCATGCCTTTGAAGAAGCTGGAGATGGAATCCACAGCACCGGTGACGGTGCGCTTGCGGATGGATTCGATGATCATCGCGATGAACAAAGAGACCACGGTCACCGGGAGGATGCCGCCCTCAAAGGGGATGACACCCAAGCGGTTAAGAATGGCGGAGACGATGATGAGTAGCAACGGCATGAGCGGAAGCACGGCGTAGTAACCCGGCAGGGAGGCTGCGCGGGCGATGGCTTCCTCGGTAGCGTCATCGTGCATCGAATCGGCGCTGACCTCACCGGAGCTTTCGGCCTTGCGGGCATCCGCCTTATCGCAGCGGCGTTGCCACCACATGTGGACGAAGGCCGTGATGAGCAGCGTGGGCACCGTGGCGTAGGCGACAGCACCGTAGACGAACTCGGTTGGCGTCATGTTGGTGAGATCGGCACCCTGGATGAGGCCGGCCTCAAGTGGGGTGGGCACGATGGTGGAGGAGGTCACCACGATGGCGCCCACGGTCAGCGGGGTCAGACCCGCAGCGATGAGTGCCGGCAGGAGCGTGGCCACGAGCAAAAGGGAAAGCGCTGCAGCCGAGGGGATCACCAGCGAGAGCAGCGTGCCCAGGATGAAGCCCACCGGAACCAGCCAGTAGGAACCTTTGAAGCGCTTGAGCGGTGAGGAGAGCACCACGACCGTCTTGGCGTCCGCACCGATGTGCCGCATATAGGACACGAAGCCGAAGAGCACCATGATCGCCATGCCGATGCCGGAGAAGCGTGCTTTGAATAGCGCATCCACGACGAGCAGCTGATCGTAGAAGGCATTACCCGTGGCTTCGATTTCGGTGGTGCGGAAATCCGCGCGCCCAGTGAGGGCGGCGAGCATGAGCAGGACTACGCCAACGGCGAAGATGGAGGCCGCGGCGTGGACTTTCTTATAGATGAGGTAGACAACTGCGGCGATGGCCAGCAGTGCGATGAGAAGGTAAAGCATCTGAGGATCCTTCTTCTGGTTATATCCACTTACTGTTATAAGGTAACACCGGCTATGACAGGTGTCGCGCTCAACCCCCCACACGTACGATGAACCTCATGCACATTGATGACGTCCTTGACCGCGCCCACGTGGTCTCCCTTCCACTCGCCGTGAAGTTCCGTGGCATTACGACCCGGGAAGCATTGCTTATCGATGGCCCCGCGGGCTGGGGTGAGTTCGCCCCCTTCCTGGAGTACGGGGCGGAGGAATCCGCCCGCTGGCTCGCCGCCGGCCTGGAGGCCGCCTACGAAGGCTTCCCGGAACCCGTACGCGAGTGGGTAGAAGTCAACGGCACCGTCCCTGCGGTCCCCGCCGAGCAGGTCCCGAAGGTCATGGAACGCTACCCCGGTTGCCGCACCTTCAAGATCAAGGTGGCGGAGAAGGGACAGACCCTAGAGGACGATATCGCGCGCGTTCACGCTGTCCGTTCCCACATCGAAGCCCAGGGCCGCGTGCCGGTCCTGCGCGTCGATGCCAACTGTGGCTGGAGCGTCGAGGAAGCCGTCACCGCGGCCAAGGAGCTCATGCCGCTGGACTATATGGAGCAGCCGTGCCAGACCGTCGAGGAACTCAAGGAAGTGCGCACCCAGCTCATGCGCGCCGGGATTTTCGTGCGCGTGGCGGCAGATGAGTCCATCCGCAAGGCCAGCGACCCCTACCGGGTGGCGGAATTGCAGGCGGCGGATGTCGCCGTGGTCAAGCCCGCGCCGCTGGGTGGTGTGCGCAAGGTGCTCGAGGTGGCTTCCCATCTGCGCGAGCGCCACATGGACATCACGGTGGCCTCCGCCCTGGATACCTCGGTGGGAATCTCCATGGGGCTTGCCGCCGTGGCCGCCTTGCCGCAGATCTATGACGACGAAGACATCGACGTCACCCCGGCCGCCGCGGGCCTGGCCACCGGTTCGCTGTTCCTCGAGGATGTCACGGCACCGCGCGAGCTTGTCGACGGTCACCTGCGCGCCGAAGCCCTTGCCCCCGACCCGGATCGCCTCAGCGCGCTCGCCGCGCCGGGCGAGCGCCGCGAGTGGTGGTTTGAGCGCGTGCGCCAGTGCTGGCCGCACCTTTAAAAGCACAGCTCACGGTCCATGTCCGGAGGTCAGCGTAGGCTGGCGGGCATGACGATTTCCGTGAGAGACGCGCACCTGCACAACCTTCGCAACGTGGATGTGGACCTTCCACGCGGCCAGCTCGTGGCCGTGACGGGGGTGTCCGGTTCCGGCAAGTCCTCGCTGGCCTTCGGCACCATTCATGGCGAAGGCCAGCGCCGCTACCTGGAATCCGTCGCGCCCTTTGCTCGACGCCTCATCGCCTCCGCGGTGGACCCTCAGGTCGGCCGCATTGAGGGGTTGCCGCCGACGGTGGCGTTGCAGCAGTCGGCGTCGGCAAGCAGTGCGCGCTCCACGGTGGGCACGATCTCCGCCATGTCTAACTCCGTGCGCCTTCTTTACTCGCGCTGCGGTGACAACCCGGAGGGCCTGTACTCCGATTCCTTCTCCCCGAATACCCCAGAAGGCATGTGCCCGGAGTGCCAGGGCACCGGCGTGGTCCACGAACCCACGGAGGCCTCCATGGTGCCGGACCCCAGTCTGAGCATCGAGGAAGGCGCGATTGCTGCGTGGCCAGGGGCCTGGGCGGGCAAGAACTTCCACGACATTCTGCAAGAACTGGGCTATGACTTGGATTCACCGTGGGAGGATTTGCCGAAGAAAGACCGCGAATGGATCCTCTTCACCGAGGAGCGCCCAGTGGTAACCGTCAAGCCGCGCCGCGGGGCGGATCAGATCCAGCGCAATTACGAGGGCACGTGGCGTTCCGTAGCCAGCTACCTGACCAAGACCTATGCGGAGACGAAGTCGGATACGCTGCGTGCCCGCGTCTTGAGCTTCATGGAAACCCGCCGCTGCGATACCTGTCAGGGGCGCCGGCTGACGGCGAAGGCGCTCAAGGTCACCTACGCCGGGCTGCCGATCGACGAATTCAATGCCCTTCCGTTGAGCGAAGCCTACGAGCTGCTTAACGGCCAAAGTCCGCAGCCGAATGATGCTGAAGACCTACTCCTCAAGGCTCTCCTGCCAGCCTTTGAATCTGCATTGGAACTCGGCCTGGGGCACCTCAGCCTGGATAGGCCTACGGACACGCTCTCGGGCGGTGAGGTGCAGCGCCTGCGCCTGGCTGCGCAGCTGCGCTCTGGACTCTATGGCGTGACCTATGTCCTGGATGAGCCCTCTGCGGGCCTGCACCCGGTGGAGCGGGGCGCGGTGCTGGATATGTGCCGGCGCTTCATCGCGGAGGGGAACTCGGTGCTGCTGGTGGAACACGACATGGAACTGGTCAAGCAGGCCGATTGGATCGTGGATGTCGGCCCGCTCGCCGGTGAGCGCGGCGGCCAGGTGGTGTACTCGGGTCCCGTCGCCGATTACATAGAGGCGGCGGACTCTGCAGATACTCCCACCGCGCGTGCCTTGGCGCGCCCGCGCCCCACGCCCAAGGTCGAAGCGCGCCCGGCGCACGGGGACATCGCGCTGCGCCGGGTGCACTCGCACACCATCGATGGCCTCGACGTGGACTTCGGACTCGGCCAGTTTACGGCCATTACTGGGCTTTCGGGTTCCGGCAAATCCACGTTGCTGGCCGCACTCCATGACATGCTCACGGGGCCGGACTGTCCGAAGCAGGTCAAGCGCGTGGTCTCCATTACCCAAAAGCCAATCGGCCGAACCCCGCGCTCCACGGTGGCGACGTACACCAACCTCTTCGACAACGTGCGCAAGCTCTTCGCGGCCACCCCGGAGGCCAAGAAGAAGAAATGGACGGTCTCGCGCTTTTCCTACAACGTTAAGCAAGGCCAGTGCCCCACCTGCGGTGGCGCCGGCCAGATCGAGGTCGAGCTGGTCTTCCTTCCAGGCTCCTATACCCAGTGCCCGGATTGCCAGGGACAGCGCTATAACGATGACACCTTGTCCATCCGCTGGAAGGACAGGACCATCGCGGACATCCTCGACCTTACGGTGGAAGAGGCCCTGGAGGTCTTTGCAGATGAAGCGCCGATCCTCCACGCGCTGCAAACCTTGGAGGCGGTCGGTCTGGGTTACCTGCGCTTGGGCCAGGGCGCTCCGGAGCTTTCCGGCGGTGAAGCGCAGCGCATCAAGCTTGCCACGGAGCTGCAGCGCTCCCGCAACTCGCGCCGGGGCCATACCGTCTACCTGCTGGATGAGCCCACCGTCGGGTTGCACCCGGCCGATATCGACCTGCTCATCGCTGAGCTGCACTCGCTGGTGGAGGCCTCCCATACTGTCGTGGTGGCAGATCATGACCGTCACCTCATCGCCGGCGCTGACCGGGTTATTGAGATGGGCCCGGGGTCTGGTTCGGATGGCGGAAAGATTGTGGCGGATGGCACGCCGGGTCAGGTTTCCACGGGACTAACGCCCACCGGGCGGGTGCTAAGTGGCGCGGGTGCACGATAAGGTAAATCCCATGACCAACAACAACGGCGACAACGAGACGCGGCAGTTCGGCCGCGTCACCGGTGAGAACGAAACCCGCCAGTTCGGCGCGCCCCAACAGCAGCCGCCACAGCGTCCCCAACAACACTTCCCGGAGCCCGGATCCCAGAACGCGCAGGCCTATGGTCAGCCCTATCAGCAGGGCTATGACCAGAACTATCAGCAGCCGCAGTATGACCCGGTCCCGTCCAGCTACCAGGTGGAGCAGCCGAAGAAGGGCGGGGGAGCCCTGTCCTATGTCTTCGCGGCCATCGCTGCTATCGCCGTCGTTTTCGCCGGCGTGCTGTTCTTCCTGTGGCGCGGTGCGGCAGCGGATGCTGACAAACCCGCCCCGGAGCCGGTTACCGAGACCGTGACCACCGAGGTTCCCACCACGGTGACCACCACCAAGAGCTCGCCGCGGGATAACCTCCCCACCGATATTCCGACAGAGCTGCCGACGGAGCTGCCGCCGGACGTCCAGGACCGTGTGGACCAGGGTGGAGCCGAATTGGAAGGGTTGATCAATGACCTCTTCGAGCAATTCGATTCGGGCATGGAAGAGCTCGATACGGGTGGTGCAGGCAATGCCTAATACTGAATCTCACACCGAGCCCACTGCCTCCGCGCAGCCGGAGTCGATGCAGCTGGCCGAAGCACTGGCGGCCCAGCTTTCGCGGCACCTCACCGACGTGGTTATCTGCCCGGGTTCGCGCAACGCACCGCTGTCTTTGGCGCTTCTCGCGCGCAGCGATATTCGCGTGCATACCCGCCTGGATGAGCGCTCCGCCGCCTTCGCTGCTTTAGGTTTGGCACGCGTCCAACGCCGGCACGTCGGCATCGTGATGACCTCCGGCACCGCGGTGGCTAATGCCCTGCCCGCGATGGTGGAGGCGCATTACTCGCATACCCCGCTGGCCGTCATCAGCGCGGACCGGCCGGCCCGCTTGGTGGGCACGGGGGCCTCCCAGACTATTGAGCAGCCCGGCATCTTCGGCGTGTATGCGGAGACCACCCAGGTAGAGAGCACGAGTGATATCCCGCTTATCGCGGAGCGCTTTTTGAATGACCGCCAGGTGCACATCAACGTGGCTCTCGATGCCCCGCTGGTAGGCGAAGAGCTGCCCGGTAGCCCGACGGATTACACGCAGCACCGCGCTCGTACCCCGCGGTGGGCGAATCACGGCGAGGTGGCCGTCGATCTCAGCCGCAACACGCTCGTCATCGCCGGCGATGAGGCCTGGGAAGTCGAAGGCCTGGAGGATGTCCCCACCATCGCCGAGCCCACGGCACCTGCGCCCTATCACCCGGTGCACCCGGCCGCGGCGCACCTCTTCCGCCGCGCCCAAGTCTCCGCCAACGACTACGTGGTCAACACCAAGGTGGAGCAGGTCATCGTCGTGGGCCATCCCACCCTGCACCGCGGTGTCCTGGCACTGCTGAGTGATCCCGATATCGATCTCATCTGTCTGTCGCGCACGGAAGATTTCACCAACCCCCGTGGCGAGTCCGCGCAGCTGGGTACCACCGCCAAAACCAGCGGCGAGCCCACGCGAGAGTGGATGAAGATCTGCGAAGGCGCGGCCCAGATGGCGGCCGACGGTGTTCGTGAGGTTCTGGCGGAGACCACCGGTGAGGATGCCACCAAGCCCGAGATCGGCTTTACCGGCCTCCACGTCGCCGCCGCGGTGGGGGACACCCTCGCCGTCGGAGATACCCTCGTCCTGGGCGCCTCCAACGCGGTGCGGGATGCGTCCTTCATCGGCCTGCCCTTCGACGGTGTGGAGACCTATTCGCCGCGCGGGGCCGCCGGCATCGACGGCACCATAGCGCAGGCCATCGGTATCGCCCTGGCCACCCAGTCCCGCGAAGCCGACGCCCCGCGCGCCCCGCGCACCGTGGCGCTCATGGGGGATGTCACCTTCCTCCACGATGCGACTTCGCTCATCCTTCCCGAAGACAACCCGCGCCCGGAGAACCTCACCATCGTCGTCTCAAACGACGACGGCGGCGGCATCTTCGAGGTGCTCGAACAGGGCCGCGAGCACCTGCGCGACTCCTTCGAGAAGGCCTTTGGGACGCCGCATGGGGTGGGTGTGGCCAAGCTAGCGGAAGCCTGCGGTGCTGAGCACCGCGAGGTGAGCTCGGCGCAGGAGCTGCTCGACGTTTTGGCAGAACTCAAGGAATACTCCACCGGCATCACCGTGGTGGAGGCGCATACCACGAGGTCCTCGCGCCGCGCGCTGCAGGAAGCTTTGAATGCCAAGGTAGGTCAGTAAATGCCGCGGCGCCGGGTACGCCAGCTGATCCTGGTGCTGTACGCCGCAGCTCTCGTGGGCATGGCGGGAATGGTCATCGGCCCTTTTCTCAATGACCGCACCATCGGCGCCAACCCCGGGCGCGCCCTGGCCACGGTGACGGATGTCGGCACCTTGCGTACCTTCGTGGATTTCCAGGACTCCGAGGGTATCTATCACACCCCGCCCACCGGCCTGCTTTATCCCACCGGGCTGGGGGAGGGCCAGCAGGTCTGGGTGCTCTATGCCAAGAACAACCCGGACCTAGTCAAGGTGGAAGGCCGAGAATGGACACTATCGATCATTCCGGCGCTGTCCTCTGCAGCTGTGGCGACCCTGATTGCCGGTGCGTGCTGGTGGGCAAGCGGGAAAATTAACCGGAATTTAGCACGTGCTTTACCAGCTGAGCACCCAGGAAAGGAATGATGGGGCGCATGCGTGTAGCCATCGTCGCGGAATCCTTCTTGCCTAACGTCAATGGAGTGACCAACTCCGTGCTGCGTGTCCTTGAACACCTCCACGAGCACGGCCACGAGGCCATCGTCATCGCCCCCGGCGCCCGGGATGGGCAGGAGGAGATCCCTGATTACCTCGGGTTCACCATCGTGCGCGTGCCCACCGTGCGGGTGCCACTGGTGGATTCGCTCCCGGTCGGCGTTCCCACTTCCGCTGTGGACGAGGCGCTGCGCGAGTTCAAGCCGGACATCATTCACTTGGCCAGTCCCTTTGTTCTCGGAGCGGCGGGTGCCTTCTCCGCCCGCCAACAGCGTATTCCGGCAGTGGCGCTGTACCAGACGGACGTCGCGGGATTCGCCACCAAGTACCATGCCTCCGCGCTGGCCTATGGGGTGTGGGAGTGGCTGCGCACCATCCACAATGCGTGCCAAATGACTCTCGCGCCCTCCTCACTGACCATCGCCGACTTGGAGAAGCACCACATCAAGAACGTGCGCCACTGGGGCCGCGGCGTAGACTCGGAGCGCTTCCACCCCTCGAAGCGCTCGGCGGCGCTGCGCCGGAACTGGGACTCTACGGGGAAGAAGAAGATCGTCGGCTTCGTCGGCCGCCTGGCCGCGGAGAAGGGCGTGCACCGCCTGTCGGCCCTTAACGGTCGCGACGACATTCAGCTCGTCATTGTTGGCGATGGCCCAGAGCGTCCGCTGCTGGAGGCCCAGTTGCCGGATGCGGTCTTTACCGGGGCATTGGGCGGCGAGGAGCTCGCAGCCGCATATGCAAGCCTTGACATCTTCGTGCACGCGGGCGAGTTCGAGACTTTCTGCCAGGCCATCCAGGAGGCGCAGGCCTCAGGCGTGCCCACCATCGGCCCCCGCGCGGGCGGCCCAGTGGACCTCATTGAGGAGGGCTATAACGGGTTGCTTCTCGGTGTCCCCACGTTCGTCGAGGATCTCCCGAATGCCGTCGACGCGCTTCTCAATCCGGAGATTCACCAGGAGATGCGGGAGAACGCCCGGAAGTCGATTGCCTCCAAGACTTGGCCGGCGTTGTGCGAGCAGCTGCTGGGCTACTACGACGAGGTTTTGGAGAATGTCCGTGAGGTCCCGCTGACCATTTTGGGCCAGCGTCCGGAGCTGCCGCGTTGGGCCGCTCGCGCTCTGGGAGCGCGCGTCGCCTAAACTAGGCGCTTGTGTCTAAGGCAGATCTGGAGAAGAAGCCCTTCGATGTCGCGCGCATGTTTGACGCGGTGGGCAAGAAATACGACATCACCAACACGGTGCTGTCCTTTGGGCAGGACGCGCGCTGGCGCCGGCTGACCCGCGAGCGGCTCAACCTGCAGCCGGGGGAGAAGGTCCTCGACCTGGCTGCCGGAACGGCCGTCTCGACGGAAGAGCTGTCCAAGTCCGGCGCGTGGTGCGTGGCCTGTGACTTTTCCCTCGGCATGCTCGCGGCTGGCGCGGAACGCGATGTTCCCAAGGTGGCCGGCGATGGAATGCGCCTGCCCTTTGCGGATAACACTTTTGACGCGGTGACCATTTCCTACGGTCTGCGCAATATCCACGACTTCGAGCTGGGGCTTCGGGAGATGGCGCGCGTGACCAAGCCCGGCGGGCGCCTAGCAGTGGCGGAGTTCTCCAAGCCGGTCATTCCGGTCTTTGGCACCGTCTACAAGGAGTATCTGACCCGCTTGCTGCCGCCGATTGCCAAGGTCGTATCCTCCAACCCGGAGGCCTATATCTACCTCGCGGAGTCCATCCGTGCGTGGCCGGAGCAGCACGAGCTGGCCGCCGCTATTAATCGCAATGGCTGGGAGCAAGCTGGGTGGCGCAACCTGACCTTCGGCATCGTGGCGCTGCACTCCGCAGTGAAGCCCGCCTAGGGGGCCTAAGGCCAAAGGGCTCAGGACCAAAGGGGAGTATTGCGCCGCAGCGTGGAGACCGCCCCGCCGGCCAGCCGCCAGGCGCGGGCAAGCAGATCCTTGTCCTCGTCGGTGATGAGGTTGCCCATAAGACGCGCTGCGGCCGGCATGAGCATGCGGCCCACCGGCCCGCGCATGGCCACAGGCCCAGCCAGCGGCAGGAATTGTGGGTAGGTCAGCAGGCGCGCGGCGGTGCGGGCAAGTAGGAAGGCCTCGCCATACTCGGCGCGCAGCCGGTCTGGCCACGCCAAGGTGAGGTCCTTGGTGCCGAGCATCTCCACGGCGAGTGCTGCCGTTTCCAGGCCATAGTCGATGCCCTCGCCGTTCAGCGGATTTACGCAGGCCGCAGCGTCACCGATGAGCATCCAATTGGCGCCGGCAACTCCAGACACCGCACCACCCATCGGCAGCATCGCCGAGGTGACGTTGCGCAGCTCGCCTAGACCCCACTCCGAACGCTGCTGTTCGGCGTAGAAATCCAGCGCCTTCTTCGTGTTGAGGCGGGCCGGGCGGGCGGCCGTAGAGAGCGCGCCCAAGCCGATATTGACCCCCTGGCCCAGCGGAAAGATCCAGCCATAGCCCGGCTGCACCACGCCCTCGGGGTCCTTGAGCTCAACGTGGGAGTGCATCCATTCCTCGCCGTCCCGCAGTGAATCGGCATAAGCGCGTGCAGCAATGCCATAGACCTCCTCGCGGTGCCAGGTGCGGCCCAACTGCTTGCCAAACGTCGAGCGCACCCCGTCGGCCACGATGACCCACTGGGCGCGCACGCGGCGCTTGCCGACGGAGAACTCCACCAGCCGGTTGCCGTCCAGCTCCGGCTGTGTCGCCGCGCCGGTCACTAGCCGTGCGCCGGATTCTTGGGCGGCATTGACAAGCAGCGCGTCGAATTCATAGCGCGGCAGGGCTGTGCCTTCGTGCGAGGGGTAGGCCTCAGGCCACGGAGCGGTTACGGTGCCGCCGAAGCCGTGTAGCTTGAGCCCGCGGTTGCGGTAGGACGCGTTGACCTCGATGCCGAGGAGCTCCAACTGGTGCATGGCGCGCGGGGTCAGTCCATCGCCGCAGGTCTTGTCGCGGGGGAAAGGGGAGGCGTCGACAAGCAGCGTCTCATGGCCGGCGCGTGCGGCGTGGATAGCGGCGGCAGCGCCGGCGGGCCCGGCACCTACGATGGCGACGTCAACAAGGGTGGAATCGATCTGCTCCGACATGGGGACTATCATTGCACGGGATAGTGGCCACAAGTGTGTTGAGGGCCGTGCCATGGGCTACGGTAAGTAAACACTAGGATTTTTGAGCTTAAAGGAACACGTTTAATGTCACACGGCCAAACTCACGCCAAGCACGTGGACTTGGGGGATGCGCAGCTCACCGAGCGTATCAACGCCGGGATGGCTGCTGTAGAGGACCTGCTGAATACGGAGCTCGACCGCGGGCAGGACTTCATCAAGGACAAAGTGCGCCACCTGTCCCTGGCTGGTGGCAAGCGTTTCCGCCCGATGATGGCGTTGTTGGCCTCCGAGTTCGGTGAACGTTCACAATCCCCCGAGGTGGTGAAGGCGGCAACCGTGGTGGAAATGGTCCACGTGGCTACGCTCTACCACGACGATGTCATGGATGAGGCGGAGCGCCGACGCGGCGTGGATTCCGCGAACTTCCGGTGGACCAACTCTGTGGCGATTCTGGCGGGCGATGCACTGCTCGCGCACGCCTCGCGGCTGATGAGCCAGCTGGATACCCACACGGTGGAGCATTTCGCGGAGACTTTCGAGGAGCTCGTCACCGGCCAGATGCGGGAAACCATCGGTGCTGGCGAAGCCAATGCCGTAGAGCACTACACGGCGGTGATCCGGGAAAAGACCGCGGTGCTGATCGCGTCCGCCGGCTACCTGGGTGCCTACCACGCGGGTGCGGGTCCAGAACAGTGCGAGGCGCTGCGCCAAATCGGTGCGGCCGTAGGCATGATTTTCCAGATCGTCGACGATGTCATCGACATCTTCTCCGACTCCGAGGAATCCGGGAAGACCCCGGGCACGGACCTGCGCGAGGGCGTGTTCACCTTGCCGGTGCTCTATGCCCTGGAGGAGGAAGGCGAGGTCGGCGATGAGCTGCGCGCCCTGCTGACAGGCCCGCTGGAGGATGACGCTTCCGTACAACGCGCCATCGAGCTGCTGTGGCAGTCGGGCGGCCGTGATAAGGCGCTGGCCGACGTCAACGCCTACCTGCGCGTGGTCGAGGACCAGCTCTCCCTGCTGCCGGAATGCACGGCTAGTGAAGCACTGCGCCAGTTGGCGGACTATACCGTTCAGCGCGTGGGTTAAAAGCCCCTACTGCCTGGCGATTTGCATGTTAGGCGGGAGTTCGTAGTAAAGTATATAACCGCACTCAAGAGTGCCTGCCAGGTTGCCCGAGCGGCCAAAGGGAGCGGACTGTAAATCCGCCGGCTTTCGCCTTCAGAAGTTCGAATCTTCTACCTGGCACAACATGAATCCCGCAGACACATCACATGGGTCTGCGGGATTTTTCGATCGCGGGGCGGCCCGGCCCAGCGCAGGGCAGGGTTAAGGGCGGCTAATCCAAGCTGAACAGCTCTCGCTGGAAATCCGTGGGGTTCTTCAACCGCTCAGTTTCAGGCAACGGCCCCGGCAGGGTGGTGCCTTCAGCGAAGGGCGCACCCGGCAGGTAATCGCGGCCGTGGGGCTGTGCCAAACCATTAAGGTCGGGACCGGCCGGCACCACTTGGGTGGGATTAATTTCGCGGTGGACTATGTAGTAGTGCTGCTTGATCTCGGTGAAGTCGGTGGTATCGCCGAAACCAGGGAGCTGGAATAGCTCGCGCAAGTAGCCATAAACGTTCGGCATCTCGCTGGTTTTGTTCCGGTTGGTCTTGAAGTGGCCGTGGTAGACAACGTCAAAGCGGATCAAGGTGGTGTATGCCCGGATATCGGTCTCCGTGATGTGCTCGCCCATGATGAAGCGGCGGTGGTCTAGCCGCTCCTCCAGCCAGTCGAGGACCTCGAAGACATCCGCATAGGCCTCTTCATAAGCCTCCTGGGATGCGGAGAATCCCGCGCGATACACGCCGTTGTTGAGTTTCCTGAAGATGAAGTCGTTAATTTCTTCCATCTCCTCCTTCTGCTCGGCCGGCGGCAGCAGGTTGGGTGCGCCTTCTCGTTGGAAGTCGGTCCACTCTGTCTGGAAGTCCCGCACCATGGAGTTGAAGTCGTTGGTGACAACCTTGCCGCTGGACTCTTCCACAATGGCTGGCACCGTGATGCCCCGCGGATAGGCAGGAAAGCGCGCGAAATACGCATCCTGCAGGCGGGGGATGCGCAGGACGGGGTCGAGCCCGTCGGGGTCGAGGTCGAAAGTCCAGGAGCGCTTGTCGTGGGTGGGGCCCGCCAGGCCTAAGGAGATGACATTTTCCAGTCCCAACAGGCGCCGCACGATGACGGCGCGGTGTGCCCACGGGCAAGCGCGCGCAGCAATGAGGCGATACCGGTGGGGCTGCACCGGCCAGTCGAGGGCCTCGCCGCTACCAGCCACGGAAGGCTGTGGTTCGTCACCGGTGACCGAGGCAAGAATGCGGTCGCCGATGTAGTTGGTGTCTCGCTTGAATTCGCCGTCCGTCGAGGCATTCTGGGCGTCGCCGGCCCAGTCCTTCGGTGTCTGCTTCTGGGTACCAGAGCTCATGTGTCCTCCCTAGAGCACATAAAGTATTTGATACGTCAACAATAGCTGGGTTTGGTGCGCCTGGAGTAGGGGTGGTCTACCGCGAGAGTGGTGCAAGGGTGATGTGTGCGAGTTTAGGTGCCTGAAAAGTGCGCAAAAACCATTGTCGTACTGGCGATTTGTGTTGTTTAAGCGTTTCGGGTTAACCTTTTCAAGGCTTCAACGAGAGCACAGCGGAAGAAACTCCGTGACTCTAAGAGGCTGTGCCCCCTTAGCTCAGTCGGCAGAGCGTTTCCATGGTAAGGAAAAGGTCGACAGTTCGATTCTGTCAGGGGGCTCCATTCATGTTTCTGGAAGCTTTCAGAAAGTGAATATGGCGGTGTAGCTCAGTGGTAGAGCAAGCGACTCATAATCGCTGTGTCGCGAGTTCAATTCTCGCCATCGCTACCGGGAAAGAAAAGCGCCCGCATATGGGCGCTTTTTCACTACCGACTCCCAGCCTTATACGGCACGTGGTTTCCATGGGGAATCACTGTTCTGGTAGGGTTGTGCGTTGTCCCAAAAGGGCACGCAGAGGGGCGTGGCGCAATTGGTAGCGCAACGGTCTCCAAAACCGTAGGTTGCAGGTTCGAGTCCTGTCGCCCCTGCCACATCACTTCCAAGGAGGGAATCGCCGTGAGCGAGGAAAAGCAGCCGAGCACCGGGGCTCCGCGCCCAACCGGCAAGCGTCAGCTCTCTGGCGCAGCGACCACCTCTACTGATTCCTACACCGACAAGCGCGTCGTGCGCGTCGAGGATAAGAAGGAAGATTCTTTCGGCGGATCCGTCGGCTCCTTCCCAGGTGAAGTCGTCTCTGAGATGAAGAAGGTCGTGTGGCCTACCGGCAAGGAAATGCTTCAGTACGTTCTGGTGACCTTCGCCTTTCTTATCGTCCTCACCGCTCTGGTGTGGGGCGTGGACACGCTGACCGGCCTCGGAGTTGAAGCAATCCTCGCGCCTTAGTACACTAATTTCATACTTTCATCCCGCCGCCTTCCCGCTAGCTCGACTAGGGGAAACGGCGGGATACTTTTTGCCCTAGTCCCGCCGAGTACCCTGGTGGGGGACTGGAAGAATGAACACCAATTTGGAGTAGCAGACAATGAGCGAAGAAAACACTGGCACCTCCCTCGAGCAGGCCATGATCGATAACGTCCAGGAACAGGCCGCCGAAGCGGTCGAGGCTACTGAGGAATCCCAGCAGCCGCAGGAGGAACTGTCCGCTGAGGAGAAGGAAGCTGCCGAAAAGGAAGCTGCTACCAAGGCCGCTGAGGCTGCTCTCGGTGGCGTCACGGATGAGGCTGAAGGCGAGGGTGCAGGGGAGGTGTCGGCAAGCGCTGAGGCAGACGCCGCCGCTGCCGCAGACGCCGAGTACAAGTCCCGCCTGCGCGCCTTTACCCGCGAGCTGAAGAAGCAGCCGGGCCAGTGGTACATCATCCAGTGCTACTCCGGTTATGAGAACAAGGTGAAGACCAACCTCGACATGCGCGCCCAGACCCTCGAGGTGGAGGATTCCATCTTTGAGGTCGTTGTGCCGGTCGAGCAGGCCATTGAAAAGAAGGACGGCAAGAAGAAGGTAGTCAAGCGCAAGCTGCTGCCGGGCTACGTGCTGGTGCGCATGGAGCTTAACGACGCCGCCTGGTCCGTCGTCCGCGATACCCCGGGCGTGACCTCCTTCGTGGGCAATGAGGGCAACGCGACCCCGGTGAAGATCCGCGACGTTGCTAAGTTCCTCATGCCGAACGATCCGACGGTCTCTCCGGAGGACTCCGCAGCAGACTCCGAGGGCGAGCAGGTTGTGGCCATGCCGGAGAAGGAGGCCGCCAAGGCCTACGCGCACGACTTCGAGGTGGGCGAGGCCGTCACCATCCTGTCTGGCCCGCTGGCTTCCGTCTCCGCCACCATCTCCGAGATCGACCCAGAGACCGGCAAGATGCAGGGCCTGGTGTCCATCTTCGGCCGCGAGACCCCGGTGGAGCTGTCCCCGACGGAGATCGAGCGCATCTCCTAGAAAGCGATTTTGAGCTGGGCGCACGGTGTTCTAGACTTGAACGCCGTGCGCTTTTGCGCATCTTGAAACGTTCATCCTCCGGTGGCCCACAATGCGTGAGCATCCGGACGGGGCGCTGTTATTCATCGTGGCGGCACTCCGGTACCACAGGAAAGAGGTAATTCGATGGCTCCCAAGAAGAAGGTCACTGGCCTGATCAAGCTCCAGATCGAGGCAGGCGCTGCTAACCCGGCTCCGCCGGTCGGCCCGGCACTCGGTGCCCACGGCGTCAACATCATGGAGTTCTGCAAGGCCTACAACGCTGCGACCGAGTCCCAGCGCGGCAACGTCGTGCCGGTGGAGATCACCGTGTACGAGGACCGCTCCTTCGACTTCAAGCTGAAGACCCCGCCGGCAGCTAAGCTCCTGCTCAAGGCCGCTGGCATCAAGAAGGGCTCCGGCGTTCCGCACACCGACAAGGTTGGCTCCGTGACCTGGGATCAGTGCAAGGAGATTGCACAGACCAAGTTTGAGGACCTCAACGCTCGTGACATCGAGAACGGCGCCCGCATCATTGCTGGTACCGCTCGCTCCATGGGCATCACCGTTGACGGCGTCCCGGCTAAGTAAAAATTCGATTTAATGCGCGATACGTTCTGTATCGCGCGTGGCAGGGCCAGCTTCGGCCCGCTAACACCACATCAATCCAAGAAAAGGAATTGCACTTATGAGCACCAAGTCCAAGGCATACAAGGCTGCCGCTGAGCTGGTAGACCGCTCCCGCCTGTACCGTCCGATCGAGGCCGCCAAGCTGGCCAAGGAGACCTCCTCCAAGAACTTCGACGCCACCGTTGATGTTGTCTTCCGTCTCGGCGTTGACCCGCGTAAGGCTGACCAGCTGGTTCGCGGCACTGTCTCCCTGCCCCACGGCACCGGTAAGGACGTCCGCGTGGCTGTCTTCGCTGAGGGCGACAACGCTGAGGCTGCGAAGGCTGCTGGCGCCGATATCGTGGGCACCGAAGAGCTGATCGCTGCTATCAACGAGGGCAACATCGACTTCGACGTTGCTATCGCTACCCCGGATCAGATGGCCAAGGTTGGCCGCGTTGCCCGCGTCCTGGGCCCGCGTGGTCTCATGCCGAACCCGAAGACCGGCACCGTGACCGCTGACGTGACCAAGGCCGTTGCTGACGTCAAGGGCGGCAAGATTTCCTTCCGCGTTGACAAGGCTTCCAACCTGCACGCCATCATCGGCAAGGCTTCCTTCGATGCTGAGAAGCTGGCTGAGAACTACGGCGCGCTGTACGACGAGATCATTCGCCTGAAGCCGGCCTCCGCTAAGGGCATCTACGCCAAGAAGGTCACCATCTCCACCACCTCCGGCCCGGGCATCCCGGTCGACGCTTCCGTGGAGAAGAACTACACCGAGTAAATCGGTCGAGCGCATCGCGCTAAATGACACAGGGCTTCGAGGTTTACCCTCGGAGCCCTTTTCCTATGCCTGCCAGTCCCGTGGAGATAGCGGCTCGGATCGCTAGGCGTCGATATCGTCTGGCGCCCAGCCCCGGCCGTCTGCGTCTAAGTAGACATTGCGTGCTAACGGAATCTGGTGAGAGGCAGATTCCAAAATATGCATGAAGTAACCGGCGGTGTTGGGGATAGCGAGGGTATCGCCCACCGCTATGCCCTCTGGGAAATCGAGCTCGCGGCGCAGGATGACTTCATCTTCGATGCAATAGGCCCCCACCACGAACCCGGTGCGCGGTTCCCGGCCCACCGTACCGCGGTCTCCGGCAGTGGGCACGAGGAGCGGGTCGAGCAAAATGTCATCCGCCGCGGTACGGCACTGGGTGCGGTTCATAGCTGCGCCGATGAGGGGCAGGCCGTCGGAGCGCTCTTTGAGGAAGCTGACCTCAGCGAGAATGATGCCGCAGCCATCGAGCAGGCTGCGCCCCGGCTCCAAATGAAGAGAAATATTCCGCTCGCTCAAGGCACGGCCGGCAGGTCCAAACCCGGCTACCTCACCAGAAAGAAGTTGGTCTAACCACTGGCCGCGGGTGGGTGTTTGCCAGAAGGGGTAGGTATTTGAGAGCGGGTCGGACTTCCAGGTGAAAGGCTCACCGGTGCCGGCGCGCTGGGCTGCGATGCGCTGCTGGTAATACTCCCATTGCTCGCGGGATTCGAGGTAGCTCATGGGAACACCGCCGCCGATATCGATGAAGGAAGCAGGCTGGCCAACTAAGCGGAGGTGCTCGATGAGGGCGATGGCCTCCGCGAGTGCGGTGCGGCGGTCCGATTCGCTATAACCATGCAGGTGTACGTGAACGCCGTCAGCGTGGATGGTTTCGGGCCACGCGTGGCTTTGCCATGCGTGAAGGAGCTCACCGAAGCGCGTCGGCGGAAGGTTATCCGGGTTGGGGGCAAGGCGCGGTGCGACGTGCGCGGTGTGGTTGAGGGCCTTGGCAAGGGCAGCGATGCGCTCGGCTTCCGCTCGCGAATCGCAGGAAATGGTGACTCCGCGGTCGATAGCTAGGCGCAGCAACGCGTCGGTCTTAATAGCCGCGCTGAGGATAATCCGCTCGGGCGCGACTCCACGGTTAAGCACTTGGCGCAGCTCATTTTCACTGGCGACGTCCACGCCCAGACCAGCCCCGCGGGCGGCATCGACGAAACACAAGGCTTTATTGGCCTTACGAGCGAAAAATACCTGTGTGTCCACGCCATGAGAGGCGCCGGCATCGAGGAGCTCTTGGGCGTTGCGGCGCAGCGGCGCGGGGTTGAGCACATTAACGGGCGAGCCATACTCGGAGGTAAGGCGGGAAACTTGCTGTGGGTCGCCCACCAATTCCGTCATCCACTCTTCCCACCGCGCGCGCAGCGCAACGGTGCCATGAACGGGTAACGGGGTGGTGTGGTTGGTCATGGGTTTCCTACTTTCTCCGCCCAACGGGGGATGTCATCGTGCACGGAACGGTTCAACGAGTCATGGCCGGGAAGCTCAAGCTCATTCATGCGGCCGATTTCCACGACGCCGGGGACATCGTGGAAAGGGGTGGGGATGGCTTGGGGAGCTACGGTGGCATCGATAAGCAGATCAACGCCACCCTGCTCGCGCCAGTGGTCTATCTGGTCCGGGGCGGCGAGGTAGCGGGTATCTACCACGCCTGTGCGGATGAGCTCGAGCAGCCGCCGCGCGGTGACCGGTGGTGGGCCAAAGGCCACGCGCTCGAGGGTGCGCGAGAGCTCACGGAAGCCGGGCATGGGGCCATGAGTCTTATGCCATTCAACGCATTCTTGAAAGAGCCCCCGAAACGCCGCGCCTACAGCCGCAGCCGGGGTAAGCGGCCCGGTGCCCTCGGCGGCGCGGAGGGAGGCATCCAGCTCCGCGACGGCATCGCCGGAAAAGTCGTGGCCGTCGAGCACTGCAGCAAGCTCCCCGGTGGAAAACTCACCCATCGATCCGGCGGCCGCCAGGAGGATGTCGCGCAACTCATCGGCATTGTGCACGCCGGCACAGGCGCGCCTTACATTAGCCGGGATCTTGGGCTGCGGCGTGCCCGGCGCGGGTTTGACCTCCATAAAGCGCCCGCTGCGGCTCACCGGGAAGATGACCTCGGCGGCATCGCCGTACAGCAGGCAGACATCGATGAAGCTCAAGGCAGCACCGCGTACCCCAATCCGTCGCGGGGCACTGGGCAAATCGGCGCCGAAGTAGAGTCCGGTGATCGGAACGCGGGAAGGCTCGTGAACTAAGGCACCGGGGTGGAGGTGATCGTGGCCGGTGCAGACGAGGACTTCGTCGAAGGGCGAGCCATCGACGATGAACCCGTCGTCAGCGGCAGACACCGAACGCACACGCTGGGGTAGGTGTCGAATGCGCACGTGCTGCGGGGCGCGGTGCAGGGCAGCAGCCCACGTATCGGCCAGGAATTGCCCTACCTGCGCGCGCGGCGGGAAGGCATCGGTAGTGGATTGCCCGCGGCGGGTACGCCAAGCGTTGAAGCTATCGTGTGCGGTGGTGACGATGGCGCAATTGACGTTAAGGCGCCATTGCGGCGGCTGCTGCGGGCGATACACTGCGCCGGCGCCGGCGGGGTAGGGATCAAAGACGGTGATATCCACGGGGATGCGGGCGCGCTCGATGAGTTCTTCTACGGCCCACAGCCCGCGTGGGCCGCCGCCGATGATGGCGATGCGGCGGGAAGGTTCCTGCGGGCTCACTCTGAATCCCCTTCGACGCGCGCGGCGAGCTCGGGAGGAGAGATGTCGAAGTGCTCGCAGACCCAGGAATCGTTGTAGATGGTATCGAGGTAAGGCTGGCCACCGTCGTGGAGTACGGCCACGACCTCTGCACCGGCCGGAAGGGTAGGCGAGAGACGCTGGAATGCCGCGATGACCGCGCCGCCGGAGGCCCCAGGCAGAAGGCCTTCGGCCTGGGCGAGGCGACGAGCTGCCACAATGGCATCCAGATCGGGCACACGCTCTACTGAGGACGGCGAGAATTTGGTGGATAGATCGGTGACAATGCCAGCACCATAGCCCGGCAGCATGCGGGTGCCGCGCTGGCCCCCAAACAACACGGAGCCTTCGGCATCGACACCGATGGTCTCCGTATCCGCGCCAATCTCAGTGAGCTTTCGCACGCAGCCGCCGAGAGTACCGGTGGTGCTCATAGCGACGAGCAAGTGGGTGGGTGCCTGTCCGAGCTGGTCCACGATTTCCGTCATCGTGCCTTCGGCGTGGGCGTAAAAGGCGGCCTCGTTGGAGTACTGGTTGAGATTGAAAGAATTGGGGATCTCTTCTAGAAGCTCGGCCACGCGGGTGCGGCGAGCGGTGAGCCAATCGCCGGTTTCCGGGTCCGGGTGATCCAGCAATTCTACGTGGGCGCCGTAGGCCCGCATCGTGGCCACGGTGGAGGAATTGACGCGCGGATCGACCACGCAGTGGAATTTCATACCCGCAAGTGGGGCCTGGCGGGCCAGTGCCATGCCGAGGTTGCCCGAGGAAGACTCCACCAGGGTGGATCCGGGGCCTATGTCGCCGGCGTCAAGCGCGGCTTGGATGAGTGCGCGTGCGGTGCGGTCCTTGGCGGATCCGCCCAGGTTGAATTGCTCTAGCTTGAGATAGAGGTGCACATCGGTACGGGGATTAATGGCGTCCACGCGCATCAGCGGGGTATGGCCAATAGGTGGTTGGGCTTGAGAATGAATCCGTGGGTTCATCATTAGCCCCATGGTAGACCTCTGCCTGCGGCTTTTCCCGTGTCTAGTGCTGGATTTGTGTAGGGTAACGGCACTTTTCTCACTAACAGGCAATTGGCAGGTTGGTGGTATGGGATTACAAGGAACATGCCGCATAATAATCTTGTGCGTTTGAGAGAGGCGCATGAGAGATAGAGAGAACACCCTGAGTCTTGCAGGGCGGGCGGCGTGAGAAACCGCCTGATAGACAAGACCCCTTACAACGCGGGTCCCAGATTTTACTGGGACCCGCGTTGTACTGTGTGCGGAGACTTTAGCCCCAGGTGGCTTTAACCCCCAGCGCACCTGAGGCACGTGACTGGAGGAGGGGAAGGGGGACCAGACTAAAGACACCATATGCAGCGCTGAATCGAGATAAGCCCAGGTGAATGCATGCACTCCTTTGCATAAGGTGCCATTGCTTTGGTCCCTGTACCCCAGGCAGCAGGCTCTAGAGGTGAAGACTGCGCTAAGGCCGCGGCCTCCCTTTCATCCAGTACACGGACCAGATGACCTCTTCGCGCGGAACGCCCCAGTCATGCACGGCTAATGAGCGCACAGCTTTTGCGAGATCCCCTTCACCGGCAACCCATACCGAATCTGGTGCGGTATCGGGGGTGAAGCGGGAGCCGAGAAGTTGTCTGGCGCGTGTGCAGTGTTCGTCGTGTGGAGCCAGGACCATGGTGAGTGAGCGGACCTTGCCGCGCCACGTCTCCTCCAAGCCGTCTTCAACTTCATCGTCGTCTGTGATCATGGCAACGACGTCGACTGCATCCAAGATTTCCGGTGAGAAGGCTTCGTAGTGCTCGAGGATGTGCCACAGTGCCGGTAGAGCAGAGGCATCCGCGAGTAACAGTTGTGACTTCCTAGGGGCCTGCCACAGTGCTTGCCCGGTATATATTCCGGCGGTATCCCCGGGTTGGGCATTGAGGATCCAGTGTGAACCCGGGCCATTATCGCCATGGGTCACCACGTCGACATCGATGGTGCACGCTTCTTGGTTGAGCTTGCGAATGGTGTACCAGCGCAATGCTGGGCGAATGTTGTCGGGCAATCGGGTGACGGCGGCGCGAACATTGGCATCGTCGACCGGGAAGGGCGAAAAATCCTGCTCGTCTTGTGGCATGAGGAGCCCAAAATACTCGTCAGGCCCGGCTAACGGGTAGTCACTAAAAGCCGGCGAGTGAAAAGTTAAACGGTGCAGTCGCGGCTTGAGGCGGGTGTTCCCGGTGAGGGTTACGGGCAGTAGGCGGTGATGCGTCAAGGGAATTGATCCTAGGTAGAGGTCAAATTTGAAACCATCATAACGCGCAGGTTAGGCTAGCCTCAAATAAGTTAGGGGGCGCGTTAATGTGCGTGCCGCTTCCCTGTGAAGGAAAGGTTCATTCCATGGTTGCTATCAACCGGCGCGCGAAAGCAGTGCTCGCTATTGTCTCAGCGGCAGCGATTGCTTTAGCGGGGTGCTCGCGCGGAAGTGGCGAGGACAGTGCGGGTGCGGACAGTGCTGAGGAGGTGCGCGTTGCCAGCCTGGGGCTCGGTGATGCCGATACCGTGCTGGCACTCGGAATCACTCCGGTTGCCGTAGCACCCTGGGGTTCGCAAGGCGACGGTGATGGCTCCGGCGTTGGCCCATGGGCGAAGGAACTTTTGGGTGACGCCCAGCCCGAGGTGATTTATAACACCGCTTCCGGTTTCACGGCAGAGGTTCTTGAACAGGTCACGGCCTCGGATCCCACGCAGATCATCGCCGTGAACCAAGCTGTGGATCAGGAGGCGAAGAAATCCCTCGAGGATATCGCCCCGCTGACCGTGAAGCCCGAAGGTTTCGAAGACTGGCAGATTCCCTGGGAGGAGCAAGTTAAGACCATCGCCTCTGCCGTGGATAAGGAAGAGGAGGGGGAGAAGCTCATTGACCAAGCAGAGGACGCCTTTGAGCAGTTCAAGGACTCCCACCCGGAGCTGCAGGGCAAGCGCGCAGCTATCGTCATGCCCTATGACGGGAAGCTGGGCCTCTACACAGCAGAAGACGGCCGCGGCCAGTTCATTGAGAACCTCGGCTTTGGCATTCCGCAGGAACTGCAGGGTGATGGTTCCAGCTTCTTCGTGGACTATGCCCCGGAAAACTACTCCCAGCTCAACAACGTGGACTACCTGTTCGTCTTGGATTACAACGGCGCGGCCGATGAACTCAAGAAGGACTCCACGTTCCAGGGCCTCGACGTGGTCAAGGATGGCCGTGTTCGCTACCTGGACACGGACACCGGCAATGCGATGAGCATGCCAAATCCGCTGACTATTCCGTGGGCCGTCGACAAGTTCGAAGAGAAGCTTTAAGTGCTCGCATTACCGAGGAAGGCTGAGGCTATCCACGGTGCTGCGGGTGCGCGCCACGGCGGTGAGACAGCCGCATTGGATTCGCGGGGGAGAAGCCGCGCACTGCTCACCACGGCCCTAGTTGTGTCGACCCTCCTCCTTTTGCTGTGCTCATTGGCGGTGGGCTCGAGGGCTATTCCGCTGCCGGATCTGTTGTCTGCGCTCCTCCGCGGAGGCGAAGCAGATATCGAGAACATCGTGTGGGATTTGCGTATTCCCCGCACGTTCGTGGCCTACTTTGCTGGTGCGGCCATCGCGGTATCGGGTGTAATCGCCCAGTCCTGGACTAGAAATCCCCTGGCCGATCCGGGCTTCATCGGTATCACCGCGGGAGCCTCGTTCCTGGTTGCCCTCGGGACGGCGCTAGGTGTCGCCACCTCAACCGGAATGCGGACCGCGCTCGCCCTCCTCGGCGCTGGCTTAGCCACGGCATTAGTGCTGGGCGTGTCCCGCAGGTTTCAGGATCCCCTGACGCTGGTTCTAGTCGGCGCAGGCGTTGCTGCCGCCTTGAGCTCTGGCGCCATGCTGATCGGTCTGTACTCCACGGATGTCCTCGACAGCATGCGCCGGTGGACCATCGGCTCCACGTTTGGGCGCGGCCCGGAGGATGTCGCCATCGCAGGTGCCGGATTGCTCATCGGGTTTATCATCGCCGCACGTGTGGCGCGCCCGCTCGATCTTCTGGCAATGGGGGAGGAATCCTCGGTTGCTTTAGGTGGCTCGCCCACGCTGACGCGGCGCGGTGCTGTCTTGAGCATCGTTGTCCTAGCAGGATGCGCTACCGCGGCGACGGGGCCCATTGCTTTCGTCGGATTCGCTATCCCCCATCTGCTGCGGCGGTTCACGGGGCCAGAAGTTACCGCGATGATTGCTCCTGCCGCATTGCTCGGTGGTTGCTCCGTACTCGCTGCAGATATTCTGGGCCGCCTCATCGCGGGTCCCTCTGAGCTGGAGATGTCCATCGTCTTGGCCTTTGTGGGCGCACCATTTCTCATCTGGGCAGTACACCGTGGGGAGCACAAGCTATGAGGGGGTTGCAGAAGGGGGACGTCGTCAAGCAACTGCGTTCCCAAGAGCGGCAGCGCCGGACATGGATATGGGCAGCGACCTGCTTCTTTGTTCTGGTCGCAGCAAGCTCCTATGTCCTCCTTTTGGGTCAGGGGCCTGTGGCCTTGAGTCCGGGGCGGGTCCTGGAGATTCTCAATGGCGGGGGAAGCCGTAGCGAAATTCGCGTTGTCTGGGACTTTCGCATGCCGGTAGCTCTAGCGACCCTCATTGTGGGTGCCGCGCTCGGACTGGCGGGGTCGTGGACGCAGTCAATGTCACGCAATCCGCTGGCCTCGCCCGACATTCTTGGCGTGACTGGTGGCGCGTCCGTCATGGTGGTCCTCGGAACGGTAGTCTCCCGGCCGCTGCTTGCCGACGGGCTCTCCATGTTCTGGTGGCGGGCTGGGCTCGCGTTGCTGGGTGCCGTGCTAGCAGCCATCCTGCTGGTGGCACTTGGGGGAATCGGCACGAGCAACCGCATCGTCATCGTCGGAATCGCGCTCTCCCTGCTGTTTCAAGCGCTGGTGGCGTATCTCTTGCGCGCAGCTGAGCTCCTCCGCGCGGCGCAATCGCAGCTGTGGCTGGCGGGAACCACGGGTTTCGTGCGGATGGAAGTCATTCTTCCTTTGCTCGTGGGGTTGACTCCTTTTGTGGTGCTTGGCCTGTGGCGTGCTCGGGAGTTGCCGCTCCTCGCACATGATGATCTCTCGGCTCTTTCCCTCGGGGTTAACATCACGCGAACACGCGCGCTCCTGTTGGTCGCAGCTACGGGCATCTGCGCGGTGACCGTATCCGTGGCCGGTCCCATTGGTTTCATCGCGCTTCTGGCCCCGCATGTGGGGCGCATTGTTGCCCGCACGCCCACGCCGGTGCCCCTAGTATCCTGCGCTGCCGGAGCCGCCTTGTTGAGTGTGTGCGCTGTCATTGCTGGAATGCTGCCGATGGACGCTCCCGTGGGCGCTGTCTCCTCCATCATCGGAGGTTGTGCCCTAGTCATCTTGGTGTGGAACGCCGCACGGCGGAGAGGATAAAAAGCTTGTGAAAGACAGAGAAATTACGGCCACCGGTATTCATGCCGGCTATAAGGACGGGGAAGATATCCTGTCCGGCGTTGAACTGGTGGCTCGCCCGGGTGAAATCACCACGCTTATTGGCCCTAATGGCTGCGGTAAGTCCACGTTGCTGAAGACCTTGTCCAAGATTCTTCGCCCGCGGCTGGGGCGCGTGCACATCGGCGAGCTAGACGTGCACGCCATGAGCCCGAAAGAAGCAGCTGCCCACGTGGCGCTTTTGCCGCAGCAGCCGACGGCGCCGGATGGGCTGCGGGTGGGCGAGCTCGTGGCGCGCGGCCGCTACCCGCACCTGGGCCGTGGTCGGGGCCTGTCCGCGAAGGACCGCGACATCATCGCGCAGGCCTGCGTGGAGACGGGCATTACGGACTTCATCGACCGTGACATCGCGGCGCTCTCGGGCGGCCAACGCCAGCGCGTGTGGCTGGCGCTTGCTTTGGCGCAGGACACGCCGGTGCTGCTTCTCGACGAACCCACCACCTTCCTCGACCCAGCCCACGCCATTAGCGTTTTAGAGCTCGTGCGCAAACAAGCCGACTCGGGGAAAACAGTCGTCGTCGTGTTGCACGATCTCATGTTGGCCGGTCAGTACTCCGACACCATGGTGGTCATGAACAATGGCGAGGTCATCGCGCAGGGAGCTCCCCGCCAAGCGTTGCGGAAAGACGTGCTGGCAGCCGCTTATGGCATCGATGTGGAAATCTGGGATGACCCGCGAGGTGACTCTCCGGTTATCGTTCCGCGTGGGGTGCTCGGTGACTAGACATGCTCATACACGAGCTCGAGTAGGAAACTCCCAGCGGAGCGATTTGGAGTTGTGGAAGGTCGGGTTGTAAAGTACCTAGCGAAGTTTGAACGGCCCGCTGAGGCCGAGTCAAAGTTCACCGAAGACCGTCGGTCATCCGGATACCCGGATCGAAGGTTCCTCATCCTAGAGGGCGGCCCACGCAGGAGACACTTTGCGAATGAGCGCGGATTTCCGCGCGCGCCCTGTGCTCTTGCACGGGGCTTTTGTTATTTCGGTTGTCGTTAACGACAACCGAGGTGGGAGAGGCCCCGGCGGAAAACACAAGAGATGTTTCGAAAGGAGGCGAAGTAGAAAATGGCAAACCCGAAGAACACCGCAGACCTGGCGGCACTGAAGGAGAAGCTCGAGGGTGCAAACTCCATCGTGCTTACCGAGTACCGTGGCCTGACCGTGGGTCAGCTCCAGGAGCTGCGTACCAACCTCGGCTTTGACGTTGAGTACTCCGTCGCCAAGAACACCCTTTTCAAGATCGCTGCCAACGAAGCTGGCATCGAGGGTCTTGACGAGCACCTGACTGGCCCGACCGCTATTGCGTTCATCAAGGGCGAGGCAGTGGATGCTGCGAAGGTCATCACCAAGTTCGCTGATGACAACAAGGCACTCGTTATCAAGGGTGGCTACATGGACGGCAACGCTCTGTCTGCCGACCAGGTTGAGGCCATCGCCAAGCTGGACAACCGCGAGACCACCCTCGCAAAGCTGGCTGGCGCCATGAAGGGTTCTATGGCAAAGGCTGCCGCCGTATTCAACGCTCCTGCAACCAAGATGGTCCGCACCGCTGCGGCCCTGCAGGACAAGAAAGCTGCGGAAGCTTAAGACGCCACTTACAGGCGCACAACTTAAACACACACACTTATCTGGCTGCCTAGCGCGGCCAGGAACAATGAGAAAGGATGCCAATCATGGCTAAGCTCACCAAGGACGAGCTCATTGAAGCTTTCAAGGAAATGACCCTCATCGAGCTCTCCGAGTTCGTCAAGGAGTTCGAGGAGGTCTTCGACGTTGAGGCCGCCGCTCCGGTTGCTGCTGTTGCTGCTGGTGCCCCGGCTGCCGGCGGTGCCGCTGAGGAAGAGAAGACCGAGTTTGACGTCGTTCTGACCGACGCTGGCGCTAAGAAGATCGGCGTTATTAAGGCTGTCCGCGAGATCGTCTCCGGCCTGGGCCTGAAGGAAGCTAAGGAGCTCGTTGAGGGTGCTCCGAAGGCTATCCTCGAGGGTGCTTCCAAGGACGACGCTGACGCTGCTAAGGCTAAGCTCGAAGAGGCTGGCGCTTCCGTCGAGCTCAAGTAATTCACCTGAATTACTCAGCTTTCCTGCGCAGCACACTCGCTGCGCGCCAACAACCCCGTTCCGCTTTCCTGCGGTGCGGGGTTGTTCCCGTTTTGCCGGAACCCCGATGGCCCGGCGGATTCTAAACATTTCGTGTCAAGTCTTGACACTAGGGTCAAAAAGAGACACTATTGGAGTGTGCAATTTCGGCGTAGAAGTCTCGAGCGGTTCCATCAGGATGGTGTGCCGCCGCGATATATTCCATCGGAATTGCGCTCGGTAGTGCGCCGCAAGTTACTTATGATTGGGCGGTCTGTAAATGTCACGGACCTTCGGATTCCACCAGCAAACCGGTTGGAGCGGCTCAAGGGTGACCTTGGTGGTTACTACTCAATTCGCGTCAACTCGCAGTGGCGCATCATATTCAAGTGGACACCCGAAGGAGCTGTTGACGTTGACTTTATCGACTACCACTGACGCGCATACTCATGTTGATGTTGTTCCCGTTCCGCATCCTGGAGAAGTCCTTCTCCTAGAATTCCTCAAACCCTGCGGTATCACCCAGTATCGCCTGGCCAACGACATTGGCACTACTCGTTCCCAAGTTTCCAAAATCACTCGCGGTGCGCTCGGTATCAGTGCCGATATGGCTTTGCGTTTGTCGGCCTACTTTGGGAATTCCGCGGAGTTCTGGCTCGGGCTTCAAGAGGAATACGATCTGTGGAAAGCTCGCCAGACTACGGATGTCAGCGCCATCGTCCCGTGGAATCACAAAGAAGAAGCCGACTCTCACTCATAGAAACAGATAACTTGCGCTCAATGCGAGGTAAGGGTCGCCCCGCAGCGCCCCATAAATCTGAAACGCACCCTCCAGGGAAATGTGTTTTGAACAAACGAGTCGGTAGGATAAGCCACCATGCTGCCCAAGTCCCGCATCTTCTCCGTCCTCCTGCTCGGCCTTGGCGTTGCGCTGATCGCAGCTGGCCTAGCGGCTTCGAGCTTCTTGAGCTTTAGCCCGCGCCTGCCGCTGGATATCAAGGACACTACGTGGACGATGCAGGATGAGAATGCCACTGGGCAGGCACTGTCCGCAGAGGGTGTTACGCAATACGAGGAGCCGATGACCTATCAGCTCAACCTGGACATCCAGGACCCGGCGGACAAGGACACGGCGACGCTGCGGGTGGGGGAGTCAGCCATCCGTGGCGGCACCGGCAATGTGGAGGACTTAAGCTTTGCGCGCGTGTGGAATTATCCCGTCGACCGCCTCAGCGGTGAGGCCACGGGTCCGGCGGCGCTCTCCCACACCATGGGCTCGCCCACGGCGGAGGTCCCAATCGAGGGCTACTGGCTGAAGCTGCCTGCTGATGCCGAGCAGACCACCTACCCGGTCTTTGACCCGGTCCTGCGCAAGGCAGCGGATGCCGTCTTTGAGGAATCCCTCGACATCGATGGTCGCACGGTCTACCGCTACCACCAGGAGGTTGAGCCCACCAATGTGGCTACCCTTTATGCCGGGAACACGACTACCACGCTGAGCAATGAAGATGGCTCCACCGAGCAGGGCTACCTCTTCCACGCCGCAACCCGGGACCTCTTTGTAGACCAAGCCACCGGACTCGTCGTGGGCATGGACGTCGATATCAAGGACTACTGGGCCGACCGCGAGGGCAACGAGCGCGAGGTGCAGTTCGCCTTCAACGGTGCCACTGATGAGGAATCCCGCGCGGAGCTGCTCCAGCAAGCAGAGCGCTTCCCGCGGAGTGCTGTGGGGCAGTGGGTGCGCTGGGGTGGCGTCGGCATCGGCGCCCTTCTGGTGCTGCTCGGAGCGCTGGGCGCTTTCCGCCGTCCCGCCAGCCGTCACTCTCGCTAGCCGCGCGTGCGAATCTCCGCAGCGACACGCCGACGGCACGTTTCGCCTTTACAAGGCTGCCATTATGCTATAGGCTATTTCGTTGCGCTGGAATCTGGATCTTTAGTGCACATTTAGCCTTTCGAGCGGTGATGGTAAAACCGACTTGACAAGGTGATTTTGTGCATTCTAAACCCAGTCATTCCACAGCAGACCGAATGCTAAATCTACCAGCGGTTTTGCACCTCACCGGCCAGGGTGGGGCCGCAATCCGCCAGAGGTACTGGAAGGACCCATCTTGGCAGTCTCCCGCCAGACCAAGTCAGTGGCCAACATCCCTGGAGCCCCGAAGCGATACTCCTTCGCTAAAATCAGCGAGCCTATCGCTGTCCCGGGCCTCCTCGATCTACAACTCGATTCTTACGCGTGGCTCATCGGCACCCCCGAGTGGCGCGAGCGCGAGCAGGCAGAGCGCGGCGAAGACGCACGCGTGACGAGCGGCCTTGAGGATATCCTCGAGGAGCTTTCTCCGATCCAGGATTACTCGGGCAACATGTCCCTGTCCCTGTCGGAGCCTCGCTTCGAGCCGGTGAAGAACACCGTGGACGAGTGCAAAGAGAAGGACATCAACTACTCGGCGCCACTGTATGTCACCGCAGAATTCATCAATAACGACACCCAGGAGATTAAGTCCCAGACCGTCTTCATCGGCGACTTCCCGATGATGACCGATAAGGGCACCTTCATCGTCAACGGCACCGAGCGCGTTATCGTTTCGCAGCTCGTGCGTTCCCCGGGTGTCTACTTCGACCAGACCATCGACAAGTCCACCGAGCGCCCGCTGCACTCCGTGAAGGTGATTCCTTCCCGCGGTGCATGGTTGGAGTTTGACGTCGACAAGCGCGACACCGTCGGCGTTCGTATCGACCGCAAGCGCCGCCAGCCGGTCACCGTGTTGCTCAAGGCCCTGGGGTGGAGCGAAGAGCAGATCAAGGAGCGCTTCGGCTTCTCCGAGCTCATGATGTCCACCCTTGAGTCCGATGGCGTGGCCAACACCGATGAGGCTCTGCTGGAGATCTACCGCAAGCAGCGCCCAGGCGAGCAGCCCACGCGTGACCTCGCACAGGCACTGCTGGATAACTCCTTCTTCCGCGCCAAGCGCTATGACCTGGCCAAGGTGGGCCGCTACAAGGTCAACCGCAAGCTCGGCCTGGGCGGAGACCACGATGGTCTGATGACCCTGACCGAGGAAGACATCGCCGTCACCCTCGAGTACCTCGTGCGCCTGCACGCCGGCGAGCGTGAGATGAAGGCCCCGAACGGTGAGATGATCTCCATCCACACCGACGACATCGACCACTTTGGTAACCGTCGTCTGCGTACCGTCGGCGAGCTCATTCAGAACCAGGTCCGCGTGGGCCTGTCCCGCATGGAGCGCGTCGTCCGCGAGCGCATGACCACCCAGGACGCCGAGTCGATTACCCCGACTTCCCTGATCAACGTCCGTCCGGTTTCTGCTGCCATCCGCGAGTTCTTCGGTACCTCCCAGCTCTCGCAGTTCATGGACCAGAACAACTCCCTGTCCGGCCTGACCCACAAGCGCCGCCTGTCCGCGCTGGGCCCGGGCGGTCTGTCCCGTGAGCGCGCCGGCATTGAGGTGCGAGACGTTCACGCTTCGCACTACGGCCGCATGTGCCCGATTGAGACGCCGGAAGGTCCGAACATTGGCCTGATCGGTTCGCTGGCTTCCTACGCCCGTGTCAACGCTTTCGGCTTCATCGAGACCCCGTACCGCAAGGTTGTGGACGGCAAGGTCACCGACCAGGTGGAGTACCTCACTGCCGATGAAGAGGATCGCTTCGCTATCGCGCAGGCTGAGGTTGAGAAGGATGCCGACGGCACCCTGACCGGCGACCGCATCGAGGTCCGCCTCAAGGATGGCGATATCGGTGTGACCGACGCCTCCGGCGTGGACTACGTTGACGTGTCCCCGCGTCAGATGGTCTCCGTGGCAACCGCCATGATTCCGTTCCTTGAGCACGACGATGCTAACCGTGCGCTCATGGGCGCGAACATGCAGCGCCAGGCCGTGCCGCTGGTTCGCTCCGAGGCCCCGTACGTGGGCACCGGTATGGAGCAGCGCGCTGCCTACGATGCTGGTGACCTCATCATCACCCCAAAGGCGGGCGTGGTGGAGAACGTCACCGCGGACCTCATCACCATCATGGATGACGAGGGCCAGCGCGATACTTACATGCTGCGCAAGTTCGAGCGCACCAACCAGAACACCAACTACAACCAGACTCCGCTGGTCTCCCTGGGTGACCGTGTGGAGGCAGGCCAGGTGCTTGCCGACGGCCCCGGTACCCACAACGGTGAGATGTCCCTCGGCCGCAACCTGCTGGTTGCCTTCATGCCGTGGGAAGGCCACAACTACGAGGACGCCATCATCCTCAACCAGCGCATCGTGGAGGAAGACATCCTCACCTCGATCCACATCGAGGAGCACGAGATCGATGCTCGCGATACCAAGCTGGGCCCGGAGGAGATCACCCGCGAGATCCCGAACGTCTCCGATGACGTTCTGCGTGACCTCGACGAGCGCGGCATCGTCCGCATCGGTGCTGACGTCCGCGCGGGCGACATCCTGGTAGGTAAGGTCACCCCGAAGGGTGAGACCGAGCTGACCCCGGAGGAGCGCCTCCTGCGCGCCATCTTCGGTGAGAAGGCCCGCGAGGTGCGCGATACCTCCATGAAGGTGCCGCACGGTGAGACCGGTAAGGTCATCGGCGTCTCCCGCTTCTCCCGCGAGGATGATGACGATCTGGCCCCGGGCGTCAACGAAATGATCCGCGTCTACGTGGCTCAGAAGCGCAAGATCCAGGACGGCGATAAGCTCGCCGGCCGCCACGGTAACAAGGGCGTTGTGGGCAAGATTCTCCCGCCGGAGGATATGCCGTTCATGGAGGATGGCACCCCGGTGGACATCATCCTCAACACCCACGGTGTGCCGCGTCGTATGAACATCGGCCAGGTTCTCGAGGTTCACCTCGGCTGGCTGGCACACGCCGGTTGGAAGATCGACACTGAGGACCCGGCCAACGCTGAGCTGCTCAAGACCCTGCCGGAAGAGCTGTACGACGTCCCGCCGGAGTCTCTCACCGCAACCCCGGTCTTCGACGGTGCCACCAACGAGGAGATCTCTCGTCTGCTGGCTTCCTCCAAGCCGAACCGCGATGGTGACGTCATGGTGGATGAGCACGGCAAGGCCCGCCTCTTCGACGGCCGCTCCGGCGAGCCCTACCTGTACCCGGTTTCCGTCGGCTACATGTACATGCTCAAGCTGCACCACCTCGTCGACGAGAAGATTCACGCCCGCTCCACCGGTCCGTACTCCATGATTACCCAGCAGCCGCTGGGTGGTAAGGCACAGTTCGGTGGCCAGCGCTTCGGTGAGATGGAGGTGTGGGCAATGCAGGCATACGGCGCTGCCTACACCCTGCAGGAGCTTCTGACCATCAAGTCCGATGACGTGGTCGGCCGCGTCAAGGTCTACGAGGCCATTGTCAAGGGTGACAACATCCCGGATCCGGGCATCCCGGAGTCCTTCAAGGTCCTCCTCAAGGAGCTGCAGTCCCTCTGCCTGAACGTGGAGGTTCTCTCCACCGACGGCACCCCGATGGAACTGTCCGGCTCCGACGATGACGACATGGACGGCGCTCCGTCCCTGGGCATTAACCTGTCCCGCGACGAGCGCTCCGACGCAGACATCGCCTAGCTTCTTGGTCCGCCGCCTATCAACAGCGGCGGGCATAACGAAACACCACCTACATTCAAAGCCATCAACTTCCCCCTGACGGGGGATGAAAGGGAGACATTACGTGTTTGACGTAAATCTCTTCGACGAGCTCCGCATCGGGCTGGCCACCGCAGAGGACATCCGTCGCTGGTCCAAGGGCGAGGTCAAGAAACCCGAAACCATTAATTACCGCACCCTCAAGCCGGAGAAGGACGGCCTCTTCTGTGAGCGCATCTTCGGCCCGACCCGTGACTGGGAGTGTGCCTGCGGTAAGTACAAGCGCGTGCGCTACAAGGGCATCATCTGTGAGCGCTGTGGCGTCGAGGTGACCAAGTCCAAGGTGCGCCGTGAGCGCATGGGTCACATCGAGCTGGCCGCGCCGGTTACCCACATCTGGTACTTCAAGGGCGTTCCTTCCCGCCTGGGCTACCTGCTGGACCTGGCTCCGAAGGACCTTGAGCGCATCATCTACTTCGCCGCCAACATCATCACCTCCGTGGACGAGGAAGCTCGCCACAATGACCAGTCCACTCTGGAAGCAGAAATGCTGCTGGAGAAGAAGGACGTGGAGGATGACGTCGAGGCAGAGATCGCTGAGCGCGCTGCCAAGCTCGAGCAGGATCTGGCCGAGCTGGAGGCCGTCGGCGCTAAGGCCGACGCCCGCCGCAAGGTCCAGAACGCTGCCGACAAGGAGATGCAGCACATCCGCGAGCGCGGTGAGCGCGAGGTTGCTCGCCTCGATGAAATCTGGAATACCTTCATCAAGCTGGCTCCGAAGCAGATGATCATCGATGAGACCATCTACGAAGAGCTGGTTGACCGCTACGAGGATTACTTCACCGGCGGCATGGGTGCTGAGGCTATCCAGACCCTGATCCGCAACTTCGACCTCGAGGCTGAGGCCGAGGAGCTCAAGGAGATCATTAACAACGGCAAGGGCCAGAAGAAGATGCGTGCCCTTAAGCGCCTGAAGGTTGTTGCAGCCTTCCTGCGCTCGGGCAATGACCCGGCCGGTATGGTCCTGGATGCTATCCCGGTGATCCCGCCGGAGCTGCGCCCGATGGTGCAGCTGGACGGTGGCCGCTTCGCTACCTCCGACCTCAACGACCTCTACCGTCGCGTGATCAACCGCAACAACCGCCTCAAGCGCATGATCGACCTCGGTGCTCCCGAGATCATTGTGAACAACGAGAAGCGCATGCTGCAGGAGTCCGTTGACGCGCTCTTCGACAACGGCCGTCGCGGCCGTCCGGTCACCGGCCCGGGTAACCGCCCGCTGAAGTCCCTGTCTGACCTGCTCAAGGGTAAGCAGGGCCGCTTCCGCCAGAACCTGCTGGGTAAGCGCGTGGACTACTCCGGCCGTTCCGTGATTATCGTTGGTCCGCAGCTCAAGCTGCACGAGTGTGGTCTGCCGAAGCTCATGGCACTGGAGCTGTTTAAGCCCTTCGTCATGAAGCGCCTCGTGGAAAACGACTACGCGCAAAACATCAAGTCCGCTAAGCGCATGGTGGAGCGCCAGCGCTCCGAGGTGTGGGACGTCCTCGAAGAGGCCATTTCCGAGCACCCGGTGATGCTGAACCGCGCACCTACCCTGCACCGCCTGGGTATCCAGGCCTTCGAGCCGAAGCTCGTCGAGGGTAAGGCCATTCAGCTGCACCCGTTGGCTTGTGAGGCTTTCAACGCTGACTTCGACGGTGACCAGATGGCAGTCCACCTGCCCCTGTCCGCCGAGGCACAGGCTGAGGCACGTGTGCTGATGTTGGCTTCCAACAACATTCTGTCCCCGGCCTCCGGTAAGCCGCTGGCTATGCCGCGCCTGGATATGGTTACCGGCCTGTACTACCTCACCATGGACAAGGCCGAGGACGAGATCGGCGGTGAGGGTCGTTACCAGCCCGCCACCGAAGACCGTCCGGAGCAGGGCGTGTACTCCTCCTACGCGGAGGCCATCATGGCTCGTGACCGCGGTGTCCTGGGCCTGCAGGCCCCGATCAAGGTGCGCATCTCTCACCTGCGTCCGCCATCAGACATTGAGGCAGAGCAGTTCCCGGATGGTTGGCAGAAGGGCCAGGCTTGGCTCGCTGAGACCACCCTGGGCCGCATCATGTTCAATGACCTGCTGCCGTGGAACTACCCGTACCTCGAGGGCGTCATGGTCCGTAAGGGCGGCGCCGGCAACAAGATGCTGCTGGGTGACGTCATTAATGACCTCGCCGCGAAGTACCCGATGATCACCGTTGCCCAGGTTCTGGACAAGATGAAGGACGCGGGCTTCTACTGGTCCACCCGTTCCGGCGTGACCATCACCATGCACGACGTTCTGGTTCTGCCGAACAAGACCGAGGTCCTCGAGTCTTATGAGAAGGAAGCAGAGCGCATTGAGCGCAAGTACTGGGAGCAGGGTGCCCTGACCGAGCGCGAGCGCTACGACCGCCTGGTGGAGCTGTGGAAGGATGCCACGGACACCGTGGGTAACGCCGTCGAGGAGATGTACCCCGACGACAACCCGATTCCGATGATCGTGAAGTCCGGTGCTGCCGGTAACATGCGTCAGATCTGGACCCTGGCCGGCATGAAGGGCATGGTTGTGAACTCCAAGGGTGACTACATCACCCGTCCGATTAAGACCTCCTTCCGCGAGGGCCTGTCGGTTCTGGAGTACTTCAACAACTCGCACGGTTCCCGTAAGGGGCTGGCGGATACCGCTCTGCGTACCGCTGACTCCGGCTACCTCACCCGTCGTCTGGTGGACGTGGCGCAGGACGTCATCGTCCGCGAGGAGGACTGTGGCACCCGCCAGGGCGTGCGCGTCCCGCTCGGCGTCGAGGTTGCCCCTGGCTCCTACGACCTGCACGAGCTGTGGGAGACCTCCGCCTCCGGCCGCGTCGTGGCTAACGACGTCAAGGATGAAAACGGCGAGGTCATCGCTGAGGCAGGCACCGACCTGACTGAGGAACTCAGCCGCACGATCGTCAACGCTGGTGTTCTGGAAATCAAGGTCCGCTCCGTGCTGACCTGCCAGACCCCGGCCGGTGTCTGTGCCAAGTGCTACGGCAAGTCCATGGCCTCCGGCCAGCTGGTCGATATCGGCGAGGCCGTCGGCATCGTGGCCGCGCAGTCCATTGGTGAGCCGGGTACCCAGCTGACCATGCGTACCTTCCACCAGGGTGGTGTCGGTGGCGATATTACCGGTGGTCTGCCGCGTGTTCAGGAGCTCTTCGAGGCCCGTAACCCGAAGAACCGTGCTCCTATCGCTTCCGTCGACGGCACCGTCTCCCTGTCGGATGAGGGTAACTTCTGGACGCTGACCATCACCCCGGATGATGGCTCCGACAACGTCGTTTACGAGAAGCTGTCGAAGCGCCAAGGCCTGGCTCAGGTCCGCCGCCCGATGGAGTCCAACCCGGATGCGATGATTGAGCGCTCCCTGCGCGACGGTGACCACGTCAGCACCGGTGACCGCCTCATGCGTGGTGCGGCTGACCCGCACGACGTGCTGGAGGTCCTCGGCCGCCGTGGTGTGGAGAAGCACCTCATCGACGAGGTCCAGGCTGTCTACCGTGCACAGGGTGTGGCCATCCACGACAAGCACATCGAGATCATCATCCGCCAGATGCTGCGTCGCGGTACCGTCATCGACGCTGGTACCACCGACCTGCTGCCGGGCAACCTCATTGACCTCTCTGAGGCCAAGCAGGTTAACGCCGCACAGGTCGCTGAGGGCGGCCAGCCGGCTCAGCTGCGCAGTGAGATCATGGGTATTACCAAGGCCTCCCTGGCTACGGAGTCCTGGCTGTCCGCTGCCTCCTTCCAGGAGACCACGCGCGTGCTTACCGACGCCGCCATCAACAAGCGCTCCGATCAGCTCATTGGTCTGAAGGAGAACGTCATCATCGGTAAGCTGATCCCGGCCGGTACGGGTATTTCCCGCTACCGCAACATCAGCGTGAAGCCGACTGAGGCCGCACGCAATGCTGCGTACTCCATCCCGACCTACGGTGATTCCATCTACGGCGACGATGGCTTCGGTGAGTTCACCGGCGCTTCCGTCCCGCTGGAGGAGGACTACACGTTCTAGGACCTAGTCCTTAGCCCTTGAACACCAAAGGGAAACCAAAAAGCCCGCACTTCACGCACCACACACTGGTGGGGAAGAGGTGCGGGTCTTTTTGGTATCCGGGATTATTTGGCTTTGCTTAGAATAGCGCTAACGGCATAGCCAAAAACAGCTTTACTAGACCAGCCTCAATCGACCCCGTACTCCAATCAAGAAGGGCCGTAACCATGACCCAGCCCAACAAGAAAATCCACGATTCGACTTCATCCTCGCGCGCGACTGCCGAAAGCAGCAAGGCATGGACAGGGATTGACGCCCTTGTTGTCATGGGTTTCTCCCTCATGGGCGCATTGCTGCTGTGGGGCAAAGCAGCGATTTTTCAACGAGTGGCAGAGGGGGAGGATATGCCCCTCAGTTGGGAGAATCTGATGGTTCTACTCTCTGCCTTATGGGTGCTGCAGTTTATGGGTGCTCTGTGCGCGGCCTTGACCACCCGCAAGCCGGGTGCGGCCTTCGTGGGCTATGTCATGACCGTTATTTTGTGCCGTGCGTTGGTTGGGAGCTTTGATCAGTTGGGGTGGCCAACAATCATCGCGACGGGCTTGGTCACGGAAGCGGCCTTTTTCGCCTTCAAATACACGCGCTTCACTATTCTCAGCGGGGCACTCGCTGGCGCTGCGGCTGTGTTAGTTACCGGAATCGCCACCTTCGTCACCCGCGACCTCGCTCCCGGTGATGCCGCGATTCAGTTCCGCGCCGAAGTTATTCAGTTCCTCGTTACCATCGTGACCGTGGCGCCGGTGTCCTACCTACTCGCCATAGCGGTGCGGTCGGCGTTCTATAAAACTTCTTAGGTTTGAACCTCAGGTTGATACCCCCGCCAGTCCCCCTCAAGAAGGGGACTGGCGGGAAACTTATTTAAGTCCTGAATTCCCAACCTAAGGAAACCCGTGAACGCCATGAACATTGGAACCGGCTGTGGCCTGCAGATTTACAGGTTTTAGGAGTCGGAATACCTGTGACATGCATGGACAACGTTAACCGCAAGCGAATTTAGCTCTTGCGGAGAGTGGCGGGGGGGGTAACGTCTCAGCTTGAGTCCAGTCTGCCTTCAGGAATGCTTAAGAGGCTTCGAAATCTGACCTAGGACAGCAGTTGACCCATTCCCTAATTGTTCTCATGAAAGGATTCTTCATGAATTTGAAGAGTTTTAATGGTTCCGCTCGTCGTCGCGGTACGACGATTGCAGCCGCAGCGCTCTCCGTGGCGATGGTTGCGCCCTTCGTACATCCAATCGCGTCCCCACAGACCGCTGCAGTAGCTCAGGCACAGGAGTCTGATGCGCCTGCTTCCAACGCTAATGTGATTGAGGCAGATGCCATCGCCAATGGATACATTGGTTCTGCAACCGACATGACAAACGCAAAGTCGACATTGTCTGGTCGCGCCTACATCGATGATGGGTCGGGCTTTGGTCCAACCGATGCAGGAAACCTTCCAGTACCGGAAGGAACCACTGTTTACATGCAGTGGATTGATAAAGATGGTGCTGTTTCCCCGGTATATTCTGCAAAGACCTCCAACCAACTGAGCAGCGACAAGACCTCTCAGGCGGGCCCAGGTGCGTATGCATTCGATTTGCGCGAGCCGTGGACGGATGTTCACGGTAAGGACCACACCTATACTGCTAGTGCTAAGCAGTATTACAAGCTTTGGATCAACCCTTTTACTGATGAGCGCAACGGTGCGACAGTTGTTCCTTTCCGACAGGTTGGTGGATTCTTCCCTGGTGCCTTCAGGAATTCGGCTGGTGCTAGCCAGCAAGGAGCATGGAATACTATCGGCACCAACATGCAGCGCACTTCGGTCTTAATGCAGAATGAGGGGGATACCTCTTATATGCATAAGCCAAAGGCGGAGTGGGTAAAGGATACAGAGGAAACCCTGCCGAACCAATCAGGCAACCTCGGCATGAAGAACCACGTGGGTGGACGTGTCTGGCTTGAGACTCGCGACGTTCGCGTTGACGGGCCGGATATGACTGGTAGCGATGTTGCTGCTGCCGGTTTCAACGTGGTGATGAGTGTTCTCACACCAGAGGGCATCGGAGAATATGCGGCAAAGGTTGAGACTCTTCCGCTGGCGCAACAGCAGGCTGCCGCGAAGCAGCTGCTAGAGGAGCACCCAGAGTACATCGCAGAGACGGTAACCACCAAGGTTGGAGAGGATGGTTACTACTCGGTCAAGTTCTCGGATGGGAAGCTGACGAACGAGTCGAAGAAATACCTCTACGCCCATGTAGAGTCCCCTGATGGTAAGCCTATGATCGGCTACTCAGGTTGGCGTCTGCCTCTGTACCAGAGCCCAACGGCAAACGGCGCGCGTAACCCCAACCCAATTGCCGCGCAAAACCTGGTTGCTAACCCAATGTGGTACAATGTGAACTTTGCGCTGGTGCCTAGGCATAACGTGTCGCTGGATATCACCAACTACGACATGACCGAGAACCCTGCTCGCGCAGGCGACACGCCGGCTTTGGATGTCAAGGGGCCGTTCCCTGTAACTCCTAACAAGATCGTTTGGAAGAAGAACGGCGAGGAATTCAAGACCTGTGAGGGCATCACTTCTGAGGCAGAGGCTAATAAGTGTGTATTTGTCGTTCCTGAGGACGCGGTTAAGGGCGATGTTTTCACCGCTGAGTTTGTCACCGGTGATAATACGGTGATTGCTGCTGACTCTTTCGTGGTAACGGATAAGCCTTATGCTGAAGAACTCGAGCCGGAGTACGGGGGCAAGAAGGTTGTCCCGGGTACCCCGGTAGAGTCTGAGCCTACGTTTAAGAAGCAGGACGAAAACGGCAACGTCACTGACGAGACCGTCAAGACCCCAGAAGGGTCTAAGTTCTCGATTCCGGATGATTTCAAGGTTCCGGAGGGCTACACCGTCGACATCGACGAGTCAACTGGCAAGGTGACGGTTGATGCTGACCCGGAGAAGCTCAATAAGGATACGGTTGAGGAATTTGAGGTTCCGGTAACTGTTGAGTATCCGGATGGCTCTAAGGATGACGCTAAGGCGAAGTTCGAGCTGGATACCGATGGTGACGGCACACCTGACTCCAAGGATGATGACGACGATGGTGATGGCGTCTCCGATGAGGATGAGAAGGATAAGGGCACTAACCCTAAGGATAAGGGCGAGTTTCCGATGACTCCGCTGGATCCGGCGGAGGATACCACTAGTGCTACTGTTGAGCCTTCTTATGGGGATGTGGCTGTGACGCCGGAGAAGCCGGCTGTTTCTAAGCCGACCTTCAAGGAGGAGGATTCTGAAGGTAACGTCACCGATAAGACGGTCGATACACCGGAAGGGTCTGAGTTCTCGATTCCGGGTAATTTCACCGCTCCGGAGGGCTACACGGTCGAGGTTGATCCGGATACCGGTGATGTGACTGTGACCGTGGATAAGGACAAGCTCAATAAGGATACGGTTGAGGAATTTGAGGTTCCGGTAACTGTTGAGTATCCGGATGGCTCTAAGGATGACGCTAAGGCGAAGTTCGAGCTGGATACCGATGGTGACGGCACACCTGACTCCAAGGATGATGACGACGATGGTGATGGCGTCTCCGATGAGGATGAGAAGGATAAGGGCACTAACCCTAAGGATAAGGGCGAGTTCCCTGCTACTCCGCTAGAGCCGGGAACGAAGAACCCTGATTGGGATAACACTTCGACTACTCCGGATAAGCCGGTTGAGATTCCGAATACCGGTGGTTCGGTT
>NZ_JASOLS010000220.1:0-255 GCF_030215295.1 Corynebacterium sp. UMB6689
GCTTTCTGTTTAAGTTTTTCCTATAATAGCAATGCAGCTAATTTTTAGCCGATAGACCATTAACTTAACTCACGCTAAAGCAGCTGAAAAGTCTACAAACAAGTAAAGTATAAAGGAGATTCATTATGGAAACTGCGATGAAGAATATTGTGGAATGGAATAAAGAGGCGCTTAACCAAGCCATCAAATCCTTCCCTCAAGTTTATCCGATGACAGAAGATATGAACAAAACCTTCTCTGGCATCAGTCGGATGG
>NZ_JASOLS010000221.1:0-255 GCF_030215295.1 Corynebacterium sp. UMB6689
AGATATGCCACTTTATTATGTATTGGGCAACCACGACAATAAGGCAGCTTTTTATCAAGCCTTGTACGGCAAGGAAGCTGATGAAGGATTGAACTATGTGGTTGATTTTCAAGGCTATCGCTTAATTATCTTAGATACTGCCGAACAAAGTCGTCACCACGGTATCATTTCAAAAGAATTGGAAGCTTGGTTAGCTGATCAATTAGCCAAGCCTAGTGAAAAGGGAACCTTACTTTTCCACCACCATCCTCTTCT
>NZ_JASOLS010000222.1:0-254 GCF_030215295.1 Corynebacterium sp. UMB6689
GAAGCCGTAGCTGTCTATATGAGAGACTATATCCAAGCCAAGACCAAGACTTTTGCTAACTTGGATAGTAAGTTGGACTATCTTTTTGAGAATAATTACTATGAAAAGGAAGTCTTTGACCAATATTCCAAAGATTTTATCCATGAAATCTACCAATGGGCGGATGACCAAGATGAGTCCCGCGACTTCCCAGCGACCGTTAAGGCGGTGGACCCTGCCGGCAATGAAGCGACTGAACCAATCAATGTGACAGT
>NZ_JASOLS010000223.1:0-253 GCF_030215295.1 Corynebacterium sp. UMB6689
CAACGTCGAGAAAAGACGTTGTTTTGTAGGATTGTTTATGTTAAGTAAAAACATTATACCCCGTTGCAGATTCAAAAACAAATCTTTAGAGTTTGGATGAGTCGGGAGTACAGTCAATATATATATTTAAATCTTGTTAGAGAAATTCTCTAACACATGGTCAAATGAACTTATTTTTTATTCATAAAGACTTTTCGCTGTCAAAAATTTAAAAGAAATAAGGATCAAAGAATTTTCTGTCTTAAAAATAATT
>NZ_JASOLS010000224.1:0-253 GCF_030215295.1 Corynebacterium sp. UMB6689
TCCATAGCTACTTTCAAGCGAAACATGGTAAAAGTAGCGCCCTCTTCATCGTAGATGGGAATAACCATCGGGTCAGGTTTAGGAATGTGAGGGGCAATTTGTTGAACGACTGCCCGTTCACTAACCGTATCGGCAACCACTTCCACATCAAAGTTTTTTAAATAGCGGATACCACCGTGGACTAGCTTGGTGGACCGACTACTGGTGCCTTCCGCAAAATCTTGCATTTCGATTAAACCGGTTTCTAAACCAC
>NZ_JASOLS010000225.1:0-253 GCF_030215295.1 Corynebacterium sp. UMB6689
TGAAGGGTAGGAGTAGCCTTGGGCGTTAGCTCGCGAGGCTAGCGCTAGAAGCACCGAGCGAGCTTTAGCAGAGAGCTTTATGTCGCGTTCCACCCAACGTGGGATTGCCGCATAACCGGTTGAACCTTCTCCGGGACTGTCGTAGCTGTTCATACCGTTTTCCCCTCCTTTCTCGTTCTCCTTTTGGGTCGTGAGCTCGCTTATTTTTGGGGTGGTTGTCATTGGGCTGTCCCGCCTGTGGCGGCCTCTTGTA
>NZ_JASOLS010000226.1:0-253 GCF_030215295.1 Corynebacterium sp. UMB6689
TTTTTATATTGTGGGACGCCCACTAGTTGCAGGTTTATTAGTCGGTCTAGCTTTCGGTGATGTCCAGGCCGGGGTCTTGTGTGGTCTGGCTGTCCAAGGGGTCTTTATCGCTAACCTCTCAACGGGTGGTGCAACGAACTCTGAGATTACTTATGCCTCTTATGGGGGGATTGGTTTAGCACTAGCTACAACCAAAGATCCCGCTATTGCGGTGACCTTGTCTGTGCTAATTGGTCAAACCTTCGGACTTATT
>NZ_JASOLS010000227.1:0-253 GCF_030215295.1 Corynebacterium sp. UMB6689
TCTTCCATATCCATAGAAGTAATCCGGCTTTCCAAGTTTTCTTTGACTTTATTTTCGTATCCTGATTAGGTATGCAGGACATACCATTGTTTTTGTGGTTCAATTTCAGTCGCCATAAGTCTCTCCTTTTTATCCTAAATGAAAAAACCTTCCACTAGGGAAAGGTCCTTTGTTTACTTGCTTTAATTATACCACACTCACAAAGAGAGGCAAGCGCCCAGTGAGCTGCCTGACTGCTCGCTTAGAGTTGGAT
>NZ_JASOLS010000228.1:0-253 GCF_030215295.1 Corynebacterium sp. UMB6689
TCGACGAAGGGGATGGCTAGGGTGGGGTTCTTCTGGAGCAGGGTGTCGTCGAGCAGGCTGGACATGTCGAAGCCGTCAACCGCTTCGGAAGCTGCCTTGAAGTTCTGGTGGAGCTTGACGTCGAAGAGGTCGATGTCGAAGCTGGTTTCGTTCATATAGTTCTCCAGGCTGGCATAGTCCCCATTCCAGTATTCCCCAATCAGGTAGAAGTCAGGGTCAGCCTCCAGGAGCTTGGCTGCCAGTTCCTCGATAA
>NZ_JASOLS010000229.1:0-252 GCF_030215295.1 Corynebacterium sp. UMB6689
GGTTTCACATGCTACCCGACTGTTAGGATCTTGGGCAATAGCGGCGTCCAGAATAGCATCACTAATTTGGTCGGCTACCTTGTCAGGATGTCCTTCTGTGACACTTTCACTAGTAAATAATCTTTTTTCTTTTGACATAGGAACCTCCTAGTTCTCTTGATTTCTCTAGTATCATAGCATACAAGGGCCAATTTGTATCTAAGAAAGTGATTTCAAGCATAGGGTCAAGTAGAGATTTTTTTCTGTCTGCCT
>NZ_JASOLS010000022.1:0-39279 GCF_030215295.1 Corynebacterium sp. UMB6689
ATGAGCTGGGTCAAGAACCCACTTGATGCCACCGCATAGTTTCCGCTGCTAAAGGGAGCAGTTTCCGCGGCCCGTGAAATCACGATCCCACATGGATCCCACAAGAATGTTCCCCCGGCGTTTCGGCCGGGGGATTTCTTGCGTTTTGTCGGTTACGCTATCTCGGTCTGGGCCCACTATTCATTCGCCTATTGCGTGAAGTGGGGAAGTGCTTCCCTTAAGCTCGGCACCGATAGCCACGCTAATCGCCCCGGCTACTCTCTCCCGCGCGCCTTCGATGACATGCGTATAAACCGCTAGCGTGGTCGCCGGTGATGAATGCCCTAATACCTGCGCGACGTCCTGAATTGGAACACCCGCGGTAATCAACTGCGATGCGAAATAATGACGCAGCGCGTGGAAGTGAACATTCGGCGCTCCTACCGCTTCCGCGACCCGGCGGACCTTCACCGCCGCGCGGGAATGAATGATGGGCCTCCCGGTGCTCGACAAGAAAAGGTATTCCCGCCCCTCTTTGCCGTCGGTATGGCGATGAAGCAGTTGAACGACCTCGGCGGCTATTGGAATATCCCGGCGGCTTCCGGTGGTCTTTAGCTCTACTCGGCGCCGCGGTTCCTCTTTCCCGAGCTGCTTCCTGATACGGATGATCCCGCCCTGATAGTCAACCTCGGAGACCAATAGGCCGGCGAGCTCTGATATTCGCGCGCCCGTGAAGGCGGCGAGGGTTAGCATGTCTGCAAGAACGGGATCGGGCCGTAAGTGATTGGTGCGCGGCTTGCCGCCCTTTTTCTTGACTTCCGTGTATTTGATCCCGCCTGCGCGTAGTCCTTTGGTCACGGCCTGAATCTGGGATGCGGTAGGAATAATGTCCGGCTCGATGGCGTCGTTGCGCTTGGGAAGGACAACGGGGTTACGCGGGATCATTCCTTCCTGCACGGCCCATTTCATCGCGGAATTGAGATGCCTCATGGCGTTTCGCGCGGTGGTTTCGCTGACCCCGAGGTCTTTGCGGTCTATCCATGTCCGCCCGGTGCGTAGTTGCGCCCCCCATTTCTGAACATCGGCGGCGGTGAGCTCATGGGCTCGATAATTCGCGATTGGTGGAAGATGCTTGGTGAGGGTGTATTCATATTGTGCGCGGCTAGCGGCGCGCAGCGGACGGTGGTAAAGCCATTGCGTGAAAATATCTTTCACGGTTAGCTTTTGCATCTCATTAGGCAGATACCGGCCGCGGGCGGCGGCGCTGATTTGGTCCGCCTCCCATTGGACCGCCTCGCCGCGGGTGTCGAAACTTTTGGAGTGCTGTTTCCCGCCGGGGTCGCGCCATCGTGCGATCCATCGTTCTTTTCCTTTGGGGGATAGCCGTTTATGAACACTCATGTGCTATGCTTCCTTGTCGGGTCCTTTGCTCTTTTGCTTACACTTTTGGGCGGATCCAACACCGCGCGGGCAGGGCGATTACGCACCCGCGCGGTGCTTTTTGCGTTTTACATTTGATTGACCGGGGTGTTTTTCTCGAGGGCGGTCTTTGTTTCGCCCCGGATTTTCTCACAGATTTTTAGCCGGTAAAGGATTTCGTCGGTTAAGTCCTGGTCATCCGCTGCCTTTAGCGCGGAAAGTGGGGTAGGCGCCGCGGTCCACTTCGCTTGCATGAAGCCCAGGGCGACAAGGGCGTCAATTGGGTTGATGTCATATGCTTCCGCGATCTTGATGATTGTGTCCGCGGGAAGTTCATTGCTTTTCATGTGGCGGCCGAGTGTGGCATCGGAGATTCCGGCGCGCTCGGAAATCTTGCGGTTGCTGTCTCCGCCGGTGGCCCGCCGCAGCCATTGTTCTTGGTTCATAACTCTGAGTCTATCTACCCGACCGGGGGTGCGTCAAAATGACGCAGCGCCCACTACCTGCAGCAATGAAAATGTTTGGCGTGTCGGTGCCAATAATTTTTATTGGTGCGTTAGAATGATGCACTGTAGCAAAATGAAGCAAAGGAGACCCCGTGATTCGCCTTGACCCTGAAGCCCTGGACCGCGCCCGCCATGTCCTCGGCGCGTCCTCCGACTACGAACTAGCGGAAAAGCTCGGACACACCCCGGCGTGTGTTAGCAATTGGCGCCGTGGGCGTAACGCGCCCGGCCTACAGGACTTAGTACGGCTGCAAAAGGTAACCGGGATTCCATACGGGAAATTGCTACTGATTCCTGAATCTGTCTAAAGCGTGCTCGGTTCCCGCCGCGTTGGGGAATGGGTAGGAGCCGGGCTCAACAAAATTCAATAGTGAAAGTGTCCCCGCGCTGGCGCGTGTTAAGTGAGGTTCGATTCCTCGCCGGGGAGCCGGGAGGCCTGTTAAAGCGGTAAGAAAGTTCGCCTGCTACTAGGTCCGTAAAGCGCCCCATGATCCAGCCGCCGTTTTGGTGAGGGTTAGCTGCTGGCCTCCCTTATAAGCTCCGCGCCCTGGCCCCGAGGGGTGCGGAAACACGAAAATTCCCCCGGTGATCCTTCGCAACGTTCAACCGGGGGAATCCTGAAGCCCCCTTTTTAGAAAGAGGACACCATGAATACTAGCAAACAGGCCCGAACTTATACGGTGCCTGAAACCGCGGAAATTCTCGGAATCTCCGCCCGCTCCCTGTACCGCTATGTCCAGAACGGCGATGCCGACGACCTCGGCCCCGTAAAAGTCAAGATGAACGGCCGCGCCCGCGTGGGCTTCCTGAAGTCGCGCGTGGACGCGGTAACCGGAATGGGAGGTGCCGCGTAATGCACTGGAAGGACTACGCCCTCGGCGCCGCGTTCGGCATCCCAGTCCTGATTGGCTTCCTGCTAGCCGCCGGAGGCCTGGTATGAACGAGCAACAAAAGAGCCTATATGACCAGGTAATGAAGAATGTCACGATCCAAGCTCTCGATGCTTGGAAGTATAAATCCACACTTGAGCTTGTATCTTCCTCAATCTCTTATGTTCGTCACATTCTAGATATGGCCAGCGGAAATACGTCCAGCCCTGCGGTTTCTGAAGTGTCTTTGGAACGCGTAAAGGGCGAGCTGGATTCCATTAAGGAAGCAATAGATGAATATTCCGCCAGGTGGGAAAAGTATTCCGATGAATTGATCCTGAAGATATCGGAAAGCCTAAAGGAAAACGAATGATTGACGAGGTGCTTGCGGTCGTTGCGCTCGGCGTGCCGGTGGTATTGCTGTTGTGGGTTACTGCCCTGGCTAGGAAGGTCGATCGCCTTGAGTCGGAAATTGAATCCGCTTGGGATGTACTCCGCGGCATGAACTCCGCTTTGCGGTCTCTGTCTGCCGCCCTCGATAAAGAGGCGAAATTGTCTGCCGCCGATGACTACCCCGGAACCGTAGAAATGAACTTCATTCACAAGTACGGGGACCCGGAACCATGACGTGCCCCTTGCCCTTGAAGCGGCCTAAATGGCCGGACGTCGTCATTGAATATCGCCATTTCCGCGCGTGCGGAATGAACGAATACGGCGCGCTTTGCCGCCTCGGCGCGGTCTACGGCGTCAACCCGGAAACAGTGCGCAAATACGTATTCCGACAAATGAGAAGGGAAAAGAACCGTGCCCAAAATAATTGATGCTCCGCCCGCCGCTGGCTCGGCGGAATGGTCGCGGATGATCACCGCGTCAAAAGTCCCCGGAATCCTCGGCGTGTCCCGCTGGACCTCACAGTTCGCCGCCTGGCATGAATTGGCCGGGAATGTGGATCACCCGCCGATGAACGAGGACCGGGCCGCGTGGGGCCATATCGCGGAAGAATCATTGGCGAAATGGTGGCTACACAATAACCCCGGCTGGCACCTCAACGTGGCCCGCCGCGGCCGCGCGGAAATCGCCTATACCAACGATGAATTGCCATTCCCCAATATGGCAACTATCGACCGGCGAGCCCTGAACCGGAAATTCGGTTCAACCAACCCCGAGCGCTTCTTCATCATTGAATGTAAGACCGCTATGTCGATGAACGATTGGGGACGGCCGGGTGAACCGGATTCCATCCCATACGACTACCTGACCCAGGTGAACTTTCAACAGGGCGTGTCTGGAATCCATAAGGCCGCGATCGTAGTGCTCGGCCCGACCGGGGTACCGGAAATTCATAACGTCGCCTGGGATCCGGAGCTCTTCGACATCGTGGTGGGGAAACTAGCGGAAGCCTATGAAGCTATCCGCGCCGGTGATTTCCCGCCGCTGGATGAATCGAAAGCTACCTATGACGCGGTGCGCGGCATGCACCCGGAAATTGATAGGGATGGCCGGGTGGAAGTCGACCGTGAAACTGCGTTGCGCTGGCTCGATACCGCCGAGGCGGAAAAGGAAGCTAAGAGCGCGGCGATCGGCGTGAAGTCCGAGGCCGCGCAGCTCATGGGCTCGGCCCGAATTGCGGAATACCGGGGCGTGAAAATTGCCGACCGGCGTTCCCGGATGGGCGCCACCCCGCAGGTGTATTTCAACCGTTCCGCCGATTTAGGGGAGGAAGCATGAGCCGCTATCGAATCTTCAAAGCGTATTACGAATGGCACGTGTACGAATACGGGCAGGAGCGCTATGAATCCTTCCCAACCTGGGCCGAGTCCATGGAATACGCAGACCAGCAGGCCCGCACCATAAAAGTCACACTGCCGCGCCTCACGGCACTGCCAACCGGGCGGCACACGGTACCCCGGAACGGGCTGATTATCGAACATGAGCGCAGCAGCTCTCTCCCTCACCTCCCGACCGGGTACATCGTCGTAGAGCCGTGGGAGCTTCGTCCCCTCGCCCTCGCCCTACTCGCTATTGCACAACATAAGGAGGAAGAATGATCCGCCGTTGCAGAACTTGCATTGTCCGCGTGCGTGTCAACGTGGATATTGCCGATGATTTCTTAGCCCTGGTGCTCAATGACCAAGGTGAATTCGATTTCAACCGGATTATTCCGCCGCCGGCGGTACCCGATACCGAGGCGAAATGGCGTGATAACTCCTTTGTTTCCGATTGGGAACGACGCCGCCACGGGGTGAAGGGAAACGCCTTCCATACAACGGTGATTGAGCCCGATAAAAAGGAAGAGCGCGATTGGGTGGAAGTGTCCTTTTCAACCGCGGGGCTGTATCCCGCCCCGGTGATGGAAGAACTTTCCCGTCTTTTCCCCGCTCACCCTATCGCGGTGCTTTTTTCGTCCGAGAATATTGGTTCCGGCTATCACGGCGGATTTTATTTGGTTGATGGCCGTGATATTGAAGCCCCTATTTTCGTCGCGGAAGCCTGCGCCGGTTTGCGGTACCCGAGTTACTGGGCTGCTAACTGGGATTGCTTGGTAGTCAACGATGACGAGCTGGCTTCCATGTTCGGCGCTGATGATGATTCGCCGTTCCCGCTTTCTGCGCATGATTCATTTGCCTACGACCCGTTCCTCATTCTTCCTGGCTTCCGCCAGGTGATTGGCGATTGTGAGGACCTTAATCGTTTCTGGATTAAACCCTAAAAGGAAGGAAACCTTTTCAATGTCTGATATTCAACGTTACGAGCCTACCGATGCGGAAATTTCGGAGGTCAAGAACGAATTCCGAAACGCTGCGGTTGATGCCATCGACCGGGAGCTGGAAGTGATGAAGAAGGCCGCGGAAATCGTGCCTGTCCTCATTGCCGGCGGTATGGTTCCGCAGACCTATCTTCCCGATTTCTCTCCGCGGAAGGGTGCCCCGGCGCAGGGCGAGGAAGCCGCGCGCAATAAGGCCCTTGCCGCCGCCGTGTATGGTGCGAATTTGGGATTCGGGGTATCGACCTCTCTGCAGAATGTCTTTGTCGTGCACGGCACCCCATCGATTTATGCGCGCACCGCGGTGGCTCTCGTGCAATCAAAAGGCCACGAAGTGTGGGTGGAAGAGTCATCCGCCGAGCGCGTCGTTGTTTCCGGCCGGCGCCGCGGTTCCTCGGCGGTGTTCACATCAACCTGGGATATTAAGCGCGCGAAAGATGCGGGCTTTACCTCGAACACGAAATATGCCACCCAACCGGAAGAGATGCTCTATGCGAAAGCTGCCATGGAAGTATGCCGCCGAATGGCCGCGGATGTGCTGAATGCCATTCCGTATTCCTCCGAAGAGCTCGAGCTGCAAGGCCCCACCCCGATTAAGGCCGAGGCGCGCCGTATGGATGGCGGCCGCGGTAACGCCGGGCTGAAGGCCGCTCTGTCTAACTCCACTAGGCATCTATCAGAAAAATCGGGGTCTCAATCCTCGGAACCGGCGCAGCTGGAATCCCAACCGGCCCCGGCCGCGGACCTGTCCGAGGATGATGCCGCCATCTTGAACGACCTGAAGGAAACGCTTAAGGGCTTCACGATTAAGGAAGATGTCGAAAAGCTCATGGCCGATCTGCAAAAGGAAGGCGCGCCTGAGGCGTTCCTGCAGGCCGGGCGTGACCGGTGGCGCGAAATCGATAAGGGTGTTGCCCGATGATTGATTACGAATACCGCGCCGGTCGTTTAGCTACCGCCCCCGAGCTGCGCTATACCCCGGGCGGGACCCCGGTGGTGAACACGACCCTGATTCAATCCTCCCGATATTTCGACCGCGATGCTAACGAGTGGAAGGAATCCGCCCGCTCCGTAGTTGATGTGGTGCTGTGGGATAAGCAGCGCCGGGACCAAGACCCCGTTCCGTGGACCAAGTGGGCTAGTACTCACTTGAAGGTTGGCGATCATGTTGTGGTGCATGGCCGCCTAACGCAGCGGCGCTGGCAAACCAACAACGGGGAGAACCGCTATAAGACGGAATTCGTCGCCGATTCCGTGTTTACCGCCCTGTCCAATCTGGAACCTGATTCCGGCGGCGGCGCGGTTGATGGTCAACCGCCGTTCTAAAGCTCGATGTGCGCTAACAATTCGTCCCCTGTCTCGGCGGTATTCCCGTGGATGCCGTCGGAGGTGGGGGACCAGTTTTATCTACCTCTGGAAGGAAATGAAGATGCCCCGGATTCGGTCGATTAAGCCGGAGTTCTGGTCGTCGCCGTCTATTACGTCGATGGGCCCCTGGGCCCGGCTGCTGTATATCGCTATGTGGAATTGGGCGGATGACGCCGGGCGCGGGACGTACAACCCGCGCGAATTGCTGGGTTTTGCGTTCCCAAACGATGAAGAAATATCAGTAGCGGAATTTCGGCGCATAGTCGCGGAAATTCGGCGCGCATGCGCGGTAGATTTTTACGACGTCGGCGGAAGGCATTATTACGCGATTCCGAACTGGAAGCGCCACCAATCTAAGAATGCTCGGATGGCCGGCTCGAAATTCCCCGCCCCGGAGGATGGTCTACCCTTCGACCCGGTAAAGATGCAGGTCATAGGGCAAGATGCGGAAATTCGGGAACTTTCCGCGGATAGTCGCGGAATTTCCGCGCATGCCCGCGGAAGCTCGGCGCAAGTGCGCGGAGGTTCCTCTACTGGAACAGGGGAACAGGGGAACAGGGGAGAGGGGGTTAAGGAGATCAGTAACGGTACTGGTTATCCACAGCCTGTGGATAAATCGACCCCCCCTGAAAATTCCTCCGACCAACCGCCCACGCCTAACGGCGGGCGGCCGGTCTGCAAGAAACACGCCGCGCTTCCCGATGATGAAATCCCGCCGTGCCGCGCCTGCGAAAAACTCCGGAAGGCCGCCGAGGCCCGCGCCCGGGACGAGGAAGCCACCCAGCGCGCCTTACGCCGTGCCGCCATTGATGCCTGCCGCCGCTGCGATGACAACGGAATTGCCCGCCATGGCTCCATCGCGGTGCGCTGCACTCACGAAACCAACCAGCCGCCCTTTTGAAACTTCATGGAAGGAATATCGATGCCAAACACCCTTAACTCAATTCTCGATCGGCTTGCTCTGCGTGCTAAGCGCGGTGAATTAAGCCTTCCTCAGACCGCCGTGGTAATCCGCGCCACACAGCGCCGTCGCGGAACCCGGCCCACAACCCGCCATAACCGCCCGTTCTTCCTCTACCGCTAGGAGGCCCCAATGTTTCAAATGATGAACAAAGAATTCGAGCCGCTACTCACCCCAGCCGGCACCCCATTCCTGGCCACCGTTGCCGGTGGCCTGCCGCAGCTGATTGTGCGCTCTGGAAACCTCGGCGACCTCGAGTCGTGGTGGTTCCTCAACGGCGCGGAATGGCTGCGCGTTGACGACCAGGACGTGAACATCATTGGCGCTTTCGTCCCGGTCCCGATGATTGAAGTCGATGAAGGCGGCTGTGATTGCGGGCTCTGCGATGACGAATGATCCAATCATGGCGGTGTTTGTTCCTGGCATCCCTCGCCCGCAGGGCTCGAAAAGCTACATGGGGGGCGGCCGCATGCGGGAATCCTCCCAATACCTGCCGGGGTGGCGGCGGCTGGTAGCAACCCGGGCGCGTGCTGCATTCGGTAGGCGTGCCCCCATCGACGAGCCCGTGCTTCTGGATGTGGTGTTTGTCCTCCCGGCGCGGAAGCGGGAGCCCGAGCCCGGCGGCTGGCATACCGTCACCCCGGATCTGGATAAACTTGTGCGCGCCGTGGGTGATGCACTCACCGAGGCCCGGGTACTTCAAGACGACGCCAGAATCGCGGCCCTGCGCGCCACCAAGTGCCGAGCACGCCTCAATGAACCCCCGGGTGCCCACATCCATATTGATTCGCTTAAACGGCCACACAGCCCCGAAAAGGAGAAACCATGAGCAACCCAACACGCCAAGAAATCATCAGGGCGCATGAGGCGCTAAATAGCCTTTTAAAGCTTGCGTCTGGTACGTCCACCGCGTCCGCCATATTCAACTGGGAAACCGTCCGTGCCGCTCTACCGCCGGTCCCCCGCCCCACCATGGCTGACGTGGAATGGGACGACGATGAGCACTACCTCGCGGAAGCAGAGACCCCTGATCTGGTGGGAAAGGTCGTGATGCTCAGAAAAACGGAAAGCGGCCTCATTGAATTCACCATGACGACCTGTACGCCATTGACAAAGGGGTGCACGTGGCCGGAAAAACTCACCCCGACCGGCAAGCGCTACACACTCACAGAGGTGCAGGAATGAACCCCGACACCCTCCGCGCCATTGCCGAAACCCTCCGCCGTGCCTACAGCGAACTGGAAGCCGCTAAACACGCCGCCGGGAAAATACGCGATGAAAGAACCATGCGGCCCGGCGGCCGCCTCGGCCCTGCCAGCCCCGGCCGCCCCCGCCCCGTCGAGCTCTGCATGGAACTAGAACTCCGCCTCTACGAATTCGTTTGCGATGCCAAACGATTCATCACCCCGCGCCGCTCATTCGACAAGAACTGGCCCGAGCTCATGGATTGGATCCTCTTCAACTCCGAGGCCCTAGCCGAGCTCGATGTAGCTGACGACCTTGCCGATGAACTCCGCTGGCAACGCAACCAAATCAACCACCTGTTATACCCAACCCCGCCGCGAACCAACCGGCCCGAGCCCTGGCGCCCCGCCCGCCATGTCATCGCCCTACTCCGCGGACAAGGACACCGCGTAACCGCCGACCAACTCCGCAAACTCGCATCCCGCGGCCTAATCAACCACGAAACCAACGGAAGGATAAACCTCTACCGAACCACCGAAATAATCGACTACCTCAACTCAACACCGCCCCGGTAGTTTGCTACTATTCGGAGCATAACTTAATTGCTCCCACCGAATACGGTGGTCGCAGCGGCGGGCAGCTTGGTAACCCGTTAAGAAGAAAACCAGCCGGTGGTGAGCCGGTAGCCCTTGAGTCCATACTCTTGTGGCTTGCAACCCCTGGCCTCAACCTTCTCCAACCTCAGCGGGTTGGAGGAGAGGGGCCACTTTCTCGATCTTAAAATAACCCCGACTGATTCCGAAAGAAACACCCGCTGACCAGTAATAACCCAACGTTGTCCGGTCATGTGGTATAATTCGTGGCCGTGGCCCCCGTACGCCCCGGATACACGCAACACCCCCGGGACAACGTACGGGGGTTTATCCATACCTCAACCCCGGGAGGCGCCATGGCCGACAAGTGGACCGGAAACGCCGCGGCTAAACTCCGCCGCGAATACATGGAAGAATGCCGCGCCATAAACGCCGCCTGCTGGCTGTGCAACCAACCAATCAACTACGACGCCCCGGCCGGCACCCCCAACTCCTTCGAGCCCGACCACTACCTCCCGCGTGCTGATTATCCCGAGCTCGCCCTCGACCGCGATAACCTGCGCCCCGCTCACGCCTCCTGCAACCGTTCCCGCGGAAAAAAGGACCGCCCGCTGCCACTAGGCCGCCGCAGCGTCCCCCAGTGGGCCTAAACGGCGTCTCTGAAGGGGTAGGGGGGAATAAATCACTAGGAACTTATGCCGCGGAAAGTGATGGGGGAGGGGTTGGCCTCTCTCCCCGCGCGCCGACCCACCCTATCGCGCGCACGCGCGCGCGTAGATAGAAACACTCCCGGAAGGAGCCCGTCCGTTGTCTGAAGAAATCTCTGCCGTTGTGGGCCGCCGCTTGTGCGATTCCGCCGCGTATTGCACTGAAAAAGGCCTATCGCACCGCGTGGCGGTCTCCCGTGTGTCGGTAAAGCGCGGTGTGCTGAACCGCCTTCCTGATTCCGCGCGGGTTATCGTGCTCGATGGCGTGGAGCTGGAAGGTCTTTCCCGGTTCAACGTGGAGCGCGCTCATGGCTGAAGCCCAAACTTATGCCCGGAAGCATAAGCGCCACCGTATTCGCCTTTTCAAGGTGGGCGCGGCTAAAGCCGCCCTGAAGGAATTCGGGAAGGGTAGTGAAATCACGTGCTATACCTTTGGCCAGTTTTCCGTGATTGACGTCATGGTTGCGATTATGCAAAAGACCGGCCCGGCTCATGTGGTTATCGCGACCTGGACGGCGGCGGCGGCGGATCTTCGCCGCTCTCGTGAGCTCATGTCTGATTCCCGGATTCTTTCATGCCGGTGGATTGTGGACCGCTCGTTTAAGAATCGCCAGCCTGAATACCTCGAGAAGATGGTGGAGCTCTTTGGTGATGATTCCATCCGGTCGTTGGAAACTCACGCGAAATTCATGCTGATTTATAACGAGGATTGGAACGTGGTTATCCGGACCTCGATGAACCTCAACGAAAATAAGCGTCTTGAGAATCTTGATGTGGTGGAAGATTACGATTTCTGCCGCTGGCACCGCGACCTCGTTGATGGTGTGTTTCGCGATAGGGAAGCCGGGGATCATGGAACGCGCGCGTTTCTTGATTTGTCTGGGGTTACTCCTACTGAACCGGAATACCAGTGTGAGGTCGGTGTGGCCTCGATTGGTCATGTGTACGAAAAGGGGGAGGCTTGCTGTGGCCCGTTTAGACCCGCCTGAACATTTAACCGGCCGTGCGCGTGAAGTGTGGTTGGAGTTGGTTTCGGCGCACCTGGATCCGGAAGCAATCATGGGCGCGGAACTGGAAGCGTTCTGTGAATGCGTTGCCCTGGAGCGTGATGCTTCCCGCCGCGTTGCGGAAGAAGGAACGATCGTTGCCGATGAGCGCGGCCGCCCGATTCCTCACCCGGCTATCGCGATAGCTCGGCAAGCGCAGCAGGATATAAAAGGTTGGGGGGATAAATTTCAATGAGCCGCGTGAACGCAATTTCTTATGAGCGCTTCGGCGTGGATGAACTTCTGCTTTTCGACGGGAATCCGCGGCGCGGTGATGTGGCCCGAATTTCGGAATCGTTGCGGGCGCGTGGCCAATATAAACCGATCGTAGTTAACCGCGGAACGGAAACCGGACGGCCGCTGGAAGTCTTAGCCGGTAATCACACGCTCATGGCGGCGCGGTCTATCGGGTGGGAAGAAATCGACTGTGCCGTGATTGACGTCGATGATGATACGGCTAAAGCCATTGTCGCTTCCGATAACCGATTAGCTGACCTCGGCGGCTACGATGACGAGGCCCTGGCTGCGCTGCTATCTGATTTGGAATCGCTCGATGGAACCGGCTACACGGATTCCGATTTGAACGAAATTCTGAAAGCGCAAGAACAACCCGAGGAACTTACCGACCGCGATGAAGCCCCGTCGGTACCCGAGAAGGCACCTATCTCAGTGCCGGGTGATGTGTGGGAGCTCGGCCCGCACCGCGTGTGGTGTGGTGATTCAACGAATATCGAGGGTGTCCTAGAAAATCTGCTATTTGATGGTCTCGCGGATTGCGTGTGGACCGACCCTCCCTATGGAATCTCCTATTCCTCTAATGCTCGGCATGCCGGGGACGGCTACCAAACCAACCGGGCTAATCACTCGATTCTGAACGATGGGGAGGAAGGCCTCGCCGAGCTACTGCATGGGGCGTTTACCACGCTGGTTGCCGCGGCTAAACCGGGCGCGCCGGTTTATGTGGCGCATGCCGATACGAATCGCCTGGTATTTGAAACCGCGTTCCGGGAGGCCGGTCTGCTGTTTCGCCAAAATTTGATTTGGGTTAAGAACAATCATGCGATTGGCCGCGCTGATTATCACTACAAGCATGAGCCGATCCTTTTTGGTGAAGCTCCGAAATTTGGTGATGAAGCGCAACCCCCGGCGGAAGATGATCCCGATACCGGCGAGGTGGATACCACCGCCCCCTACAAAGAAGGCCACGGCCCGGTGTTCTACGGTTTCGCGCCGGGCGGCGCGGGCCGTCTCGGCCGCGGTGGCCCCCGCTGGTTTGGGAACAATGCTCAATTCACAACACTGGAATTTGCTATGCCGCGTTCCAATGATGTTCACCCAACGATGAAGCCGGTTGATTTGGTGCTGCGGATGCTCAATAACTCATGTCCGCCCGGCGGTATCGTCCTGGATCTCTTCGGCGGTTCCGGTTCGACCCTGATTGCCGCCCACCACCGCGGGGCGCAGGCCCGCCTGGTGGAGCTGGATCCGCGGTATGTTGATGTGATTTGTCGCCGCTGGCAGGAACATACCGGTTCGATTCCTCGGCGTGATGGGGAGGAGGTTGATTTCCTTGCATGAAATTAGTGATGTGGAACGCGCGGTAAACCTGCGCGTCGCCGGTGTTTCCTATACCGATATTGCCGACCGTCTTGGCGTGGATGTGATTGAAGCCGAGGATATGGTCGCCGGCTATCTGTCTGCCATGAGCTCGGAATCGCCTGATATTCGTATCCGCCTCGAGCTGTCCCGGCTGGATTCTTTGCTGAAGGCGATTTGGAAGCAGGCCGCCCGCGGCGACTCAACCGCTGTAGGGCAGGCCCTGAAGATTACCGGCCAGCGTGCAACTCTTTTATCTAAGCTCGGAGGCGATCCGCTTTCCCAGAGCGTGGATGAAATTTCACGTTCAACAACCAGCGATGATTTAGCCGCGATTCGTCAAGAAATTCTAGGAGGTGGGGACCTGTGAGCGGGGTAGACGAAAATTCTTTGGCGGCTTCCGTCGCCCGTTCTGTCGCCGCCCGCGGTGATGTGGTCACCCCGGCCGACCAGGCCGTTGTTGATTTAGCGCTGCGGTACGCTCACGCCATCGATAAGGGCGTGGAAACCGGGGGACAGGCCGCTACGAAAGCGCTCTACCTCGGACCGCATTTAACTAAGACGCTGGAAACTCTCGGTTGCACCCCGTCCGGGCGTGGGGTGAAGGTCGCTGACGAGCCGGGCCCTGAAGATAAGGCGGTGAAGAACGAAATCGCCGCGCGCCGGGCCCGTCTCCGTGGCCGGGGGGCTTAAAGGTAGGACCGAGCCGCGTATTTTCACCCCGCCTCTGGTAGAACTCACCCCGGAAACCTCTTTGGGTTTCGCGGTGATTGAATTCGCCGAGACGGTGCTCGGCCTGGAGCTTAGGCCGTGGCAAAAGTGGCTGTTTATCCATGCTCTCGAGCTGGATATGACAACGGTGCCGGGCTCGGATTCATTCGACCCGGATACGCCGCCGGAGCGCTATTACGATTACCGTTTTAGGCAGGTGTGCGTTCTGGTGGCCCGGCAGAACGGTAAGACGCTGTTGATGTGCGTGCTCGGCCTGTGGCGGTTGTTCTATGACGGCGCTTCCGAAATGATTTCAACCGCCCAAAATTTAACGGTGGCGGAAGGAACGTTGGATGACGCTTTCAACCTGGCTCGGTCTCACCCTGAAATGGCGGAATACCTGCCCTACCGGATGGAGCGCGGGAAGTGGGTTCCCTACATGCGCACCGCTAACGGCTCGCACCGTATTGAACTTTCTTCCGTCCCGGAAGATTTAGAGCACGTGCTCGATGCGGCGGGAAGTATGCCCGCCTGGTACGTGGTTGCTAATAACGGCGGTGGCCGGTCCTACTCCGTGGACCTGGCGCTACTCGATGAGCTGCGTGAACATACCGATGAGGCCATGTGGGAAGCTATCGAGCCAACTACCTCGGAGCGGCCCCGGAACCAGATTTGGTCTTTTAGTAACGCTGGTACCGCGCGGTCTGTAGTGCTGCGCCGTATTAGGAACGTTGCTCTGAAGGCGATTAATGCCGGTGATACCGATGATGAACGCCTCTTTTTGGCGGAGTGGTCCGCCGATCCGGACCGCTCCATCTTCGACCGGGAAGGGTGGGCTGAAGCCAATCCGTCTTTGGGGTATGGCGTGCGTACGGAATCGGACATGCTGGCTAAAGCGAAAGCGGCGGTGGATCCGGAAGATGAAAACTCCTCCCCGGATGGTTTCCGAACGGAATACCTGTGCCAGTGGGTGGAATCGTTGGAGCCGGGAAAGATTGGGGAGGACTTGTGGGCCTCTTTGGAATCCCCGGTAGAAATCGACCCAACCGAAACGCCGGTTTATGTCGGTATCGATGTGGCGGTGGAAGCTCGCGCGGCTCATATCGCGGTGGCTTTCGAGCGCCCGGATGGTCATTGGCATGTGGAAGTAGTCGCCTCCCGCGCGGGTATCGCGTGGGTTGCTGATTGGCTGGATGCCCGCCGCGCGGTTGGTTTCGACGGGCGTGTCGGTATGCAAATTCGCGGTGCTCCCTCGGCGGCGCTGGCCCCGTTGCTGGAAGATGCCGAAATTGAAATTGTGCCGTGGCAGGGCGCGGAAATGAGCGGATCTGTCTTGGGATACCTGAACGCTATCCGCGCCGGTGAAGTGCATCATTCCGGACGGGCGGAAGGGGAGGAAGCTTCCCCAACTCTGCTGGAAGCCGCGGCGGTAGGCGTGCGCGATAGGAAGGCCGGCGACGTCTTTATCTGGGATAGGGATAAATCGGTAGGCGATTCGACCCCGTTCATTGCAACGAATATCGCATGGTGGCTAGGCCATCACAAGGAAGAAGAATTCATTTCCGCCTATTCCGGCGACGGCTGGATTGATGAAGATGAAGCGGATGAAGAACTCTCCGAGGACCTGGACGCGGGAATGATTATTTTCTGATAGGAGGCCTCATGGGCATTCTGGATAAATTAACCGGGTGGCGCCGCCCCCCGGCGGAAGAGCCGCGTGATTATGCTCTCGATAACGGGATTAACCTTAATGATTTCTGGGATTTCCGTATCGACCACATGTCGGTGGAAGAGCTGTATCGTACCCAGCCCCATTTGCGTACGGTAACGAGCTTCATTGCCCGTATGGTGTCATCTGTGTCGCTGCATGCTTACCGGCGGGAGGCGGATGGCGGGCGGGTGCGCGTGTATGACACCGCGCTAGCCCAATTGCTTAAGCAATCCTCGCGGTCGCTTCTCATGTCTGATTTGCTTACCACCACTGTGATGGATTTGTGCCTGTATGACGAGTGGATTTGGTACGTCGATGTAGATGAATCGTGGGGCGCTCGATGGTCCATTTATCCAATTCCTCAACGGTGGGTGAAGAAACGGCATTTCGAGGACCCGTGGACTTTCAAGGGCATTAGCTTGCATGATGAACGCGGCCGGGAAATCTTCCTCCCCGCGGAACGTCTCATTCGTCATTCCGGCTATAACCCTTCAACCTTCAAGTGCGGCGTTTCCCCGATCCTCGCCCTGAAAGATGTGCTGAAGCAGAATAGGGCTCGGGCGGAATACCAGGCCCAGCTGTGGGATAGGGGTCCGCGGATGGCGGGCTTTATCGAGCGCCCCCTTGATGCGAAATGGGACCATAAGGACCGCCAGCGCTTTAAGGCGGACCTGCGTGCCCAATTCTCCGCCGGTGGTTCCGGGGCGGGTGGTATCGCCCTGCTTGAGGATGGGATGAAGTTCTCCCCCCATCACCTGAAGGCTTCCGATGAGCAGGTGGTGGAACAAACGAAACTGTCTTTGGAAACCGTGGCGCAGGTCTATCACATTAACCCGACCATGGTGGGAATCCTCGATAACGCTAATTATTCCAACGTCAAGGAATTCCGCCAGTCGCTCTATGGTGATTCCCTCCTGCCGATTATGAAGGGGATCGAGGAAGCTCTTAATGCTTTCCTTCTGCCGATGATTGGCGTGGATACCGACGTGTTCTACGCGGAATTCAATATGGGCGAGCGGCTGCGTGCCCGCTTTGAAGAGCAGGCGGCGGTTACCTCCCAGGCGATTGGTGCGCCGTGGATGACCGTGAATGAAGGCCGCGCGATGAACAACCTTCCAAAGATTGAAGGCGGCGATGATCTCGCCCGCCCGCTGAATACGGAATTCGGGGCGTCCGACCCGGAATCGGAAGGTGAACCGGAAGGGGATAGCGATGATTGATCTAGTGTCCTGGGGTGCGCAATACGGCACTCCGCCCGGCGGGGAGGCCGAGTTTGATCTCACTGTTCTTCCTCCGCCCCCGCCGCCTATCGCGAGCGGGACCGGGCTGGATGAAGGCGTGCAGCGCTACTACTTCTCCGACCCCGTGGTCCAGCAATGGGGGGCGACTATGGCCTGCCTCGGCCTGGAGCTCGATCGCAATCATGAAGCCCCGCTCATGGTGTTCATCTGCAAGGAAGGACGCCACCGCTCTGTCGCTATGGCGGAATACGTCGGTGAGCTCTTACGGCTAGTCGGGGTTCAGTACTCGATTAGGCACTTATGCCTAGGAGGAGGGGTAGAACAATGACTATTCATGTGGTCATGGGCCCGCCGTGCTCTGGCAAATCAACCTATGTCACGAAAAAGGCCGGGGTAGGCAACCCTCGCTTTGATGTGGACGCGGTGTATTCCTGCCTGGCGGGGCAGGAGCTGCATCATGAAAAACCGCCGGCGATTACGGATGTGGTCTCGGCGATGCGCCGCGGTCTATACGGGTGGCTCATGGATCCCGAAACTCAACCCGTGGGGGACGTGTGGCTGATCCATGGCAACCCGCCGCCGGCGACGATCGCCGCGTTTAAGGCGGTAGGCGCGGAATTCCACATCCTCGATCCCGGGCTGGAAGTCTGCCTAGCCCGCGCGGAAGAAGATGGCCGCCCGGAAGGGACGGAAGAACGAATTAGGGGCTGGTACGACAACCCGCCGGTAATTCCCGATGATGAAAAGGACGGTGAGCCCGTGCTGAAAGATTTCAAGGTACAAGTAAAGGCTGGCGGGGCCGATGACACCCCGGAAGGGTACATCTCCGCTTACGCTGCGGTATTCGACAACGTCGATTCATACGGTGATGTCATCCGCCGCGGTGCTTTTACGGACACGCTGAAGGAATGGAAGGATTCCGGGAACAATATCCCGTTGCTGTATGGGCATGATTTCGCGGATCCTTTCTCGAATATCGGCGTGGTTACCTCGGCGGTCGAGGATGATCACGGCCTGAAGATTGAAGCGGTCCTGGACCTCGATAACGAAAAGGCCGCGCAGGTCCATCGTCTGATTAAGGAACGCCGGCTATCTCAAATGAGCTTCGCGTTCCGCGTACTCGATGCGGCGGAAGCAACGATAGATGACGAACCCGTCTTTGAACTGAAGCGGCTGAAGCTCTACGAGGTCTCCGTTGTGCCGATTGGTGCGAATGAACAAACAGAAATTCTGTCGGTTAAGAATGCCTCGGACATGCTGTCGACCGCTGTGAAGCAGGCCGGGAAGCTCTCCGAGGCGGAACGCGCGCACTTGGCGCGCGCGTGTAAGACGGCGGCCGATGAACTTGATGGCACCCGGGGTGCCGATGAAACGGCGGAAGAAGAAAACAACCGAGCCCGTGCCCGCGCCCGCGCGGTAAAGGCTCACGTGATGCTTATGGAGGCATGCTATGAAGACGATTGCTGAACTGAAGGCCGAGCGCGATAAGCTCCGCGCCGAATTTAAGGAGATTGCCTTTTGGGGCGACTCCATGTCCGAGGCGGAATACAACTCCGTTAAGGAAAAGATGGCCGAGCTGGAAGAAAAGAACGCGGAAATCGCGGATCGTGAAGAGCGCGAAAAGACGATGAAGTCCCTGAAGGCTTTCGGACTCGGCGCTGATTCCGATAATGCTTCCTCGACCGGGGACGTGGATTCCGCAACCCTCGGCGGCCATTTCGTGAAGTCCGCCGCGGCCGAGCTGAAGGCCTTCAGCCCGGGTAAGACGATTTCCTACCAGGCCCCGGAATTTAAGGCGGCCTCCGATCCGTCCCTGACCTCTACCCAGGGCCAGGGCGTTATCGATGGCTACGCCACCGAATGGTCCCGCGCTATCGTCAACCAGCGCCGCGAGCGCCTGGTAGCCGCCGACCTCATGGGCTCCGCCCGTCTTACCCAGCCCGTAATCAAGTACCTGGTTGAAAAGCTCAACCGTATCGCGGAAGGCGCGCCGGCCGCGGTTGCCGAGGGCGCTAAGAAGCCCTATGTTCGCTACTCCCCGCTGGACCTGGTAACCGAGTCCCCGGCTAAGATTGCGGCGCTTTCTAAGGTCTCCGATGAAATGCTGGAAGATCTCCCGTTCATCGCGGACTACATCAATAACCAGCTTGTCTACGACCTCTCTGTCGCGGAAGAAAACGCCCTCCTGAATGGTGACGGGCAGGGCTCCAACCTCACGGGCCTTTTCAACCGTGAAGGAATTCAGTCTCACGATATTTCCGGCGACCCGTTCGATGGTCTGCTGGAAGCTATCGACATGGTCGCGCTGGCGACCCCGCTCACCGCGGACGGCATCATGCTGAACCCCGCGGATTACCAGCAGCTGCGTAAGAAGAAGGACAATAACGGCCAGTACCTCGCCGGCGGCCCGTTCCAGGGCCAGTACGGCAACAACGGTATTCTTCTGTCCCCGGCCGTGTGGGGCCTCAACGTTGTTTCTACCCCGGCGGTGGAGCAGGGTACTTACATGGTGGGCGCGTTCCGCCAGGGCGCTACTATCCTCCGCCGCGGTGGCCTGCGCGTGGATTCCACAAACACCAACGTGGATGATTTCGAGAACAACCTCGTTACCCTGCGCGCCGAGGAGCGCCTCGGCCTCATGGTTCCGCGCCCGGCCGCATTCGTAACCGGAAAGATTGGCGCCGGCGCTGCCGCCGATACCGGAGCGGCTGCCTAATGGGCGCCCCGCGTGAACTCCGCCCCTATAGCGTTCCGGTAGGAAGCGGGCTCGAGTTCACCCTCATGCTGTCCCCGGAAACCGCCGCCCGCCACTACCCGGACGCCCGGGAAGTGAAGGTAGCCCCGGTGGAAGTAAAGACCGATAAGCCCCGCCGCGGCCGTCCGCGGAAGGCGCGGCCTGCATCTGACTAGGCACCTAACGTAGGAAGGGGGTCTTTTATGGAACTCGAGCACGGCGTTGAATCGTCTGATCCGCATGTTCCGCAGGAGGCCATCGACCGGGCCGTATCTACCCTTAGGCAACTATGCGGATGGCATATCTTCCCGGTCATTGATGAAGAACTGGCAATCCTGGTACCCGGTGATGGCCAGGTGATCCTTCCAACGAAACGCCTTGTAGAAGTGGAGTCCCTGCAAGTGGATTCCCGCCCGGTCGATGTATCGGCGCTTACCTTTGACGAGGCCGGTATCGTCTACGTTCCCGGGCTAAAGCCCCGCCGTGATGGGGTGCCGCGGAAGGTGGAGGCGAAAATACGTCATGGCTTTGATAACCCCGCCGATCTGGTTGGCGTGGTGAAGGCCATGGCGGCGCGGTCCTGCCAGCCTCAATCGTCTTACACCGTGGGCCGTATTTCGCTCGGCGCCCCGGGTGCTGCGACTCCGCAGTCTACGGAATGGCGATTGGTTGACTTCTACAAGTTGGGGGCGCGGCCATGACCGGGGGCCTGATTTTTAATCAGCTCCTGGAGCTGAAGGTCCCGCGGGAAGTCGAAAGTATCTATTCGACCGAGCCGGTTCTCGATTGGGATAACCCGGAATGGAAAGCGATTCCTTTTGGGGTGTCCGTACAATTCGGCGGAACCTCGGAAGGAACCGAGGATAGGCCGCAGGTCATTACCTCCTACGTGCTCATTACCCCGCCGGGAACTGATATTCCGGAGCTCTCGGCGGAAAGCGTTGTACGGGTAGGTGGGGTAATGGAGCTCGAGGTGGTTGGCGCCCCCGCCCGGTGGCCTGACCCGTGGAGCCCCGGCGTGATTCATCATTTGGAAGCCGATTTGGAGGTGGTCCGTGGCTGAATACTCTGGCTGGCAAAAGAAGATGTGGGATTCCCTCAACCGGGATAAGAAACTTCAAGCGGCGGTAACTGAACGTGCGCATAAAACGGCGCAGCTGGCTACGCAACTTTCCCGGGAATCCGGGGGAACCGCTAACTATTCCGTGACCTCTGGAATCCGCCCCGGAGGCCGTTTCTATGCTTCCGTTGTCTCTGACAACGGGGCGGAAGAACAGGGAACGGAAGAGGTTCCGCGTACTAATGCGCTGCGTAGGGCGGTGCGCGGTGGATAATTTCGCACTACTTGTGAAAGCGCTTGGGGATAATTTTCGTTATCCGGTGCGTGTCAATCTGCCTCATGATTTTGAAATTAAAGAACTTCCATCGATCGCGTTGTTTTCGGCCGGGCCGGCGGAACGTCGACCGGGCTTGAACGTGCTCGGCGTTGATGTGGAAGATATTGATCTTCATTTCTTCGTGAGCCCGGAAATGCTGCGTAGTGGTGAGGCGATGAAGGCCGCCGCTGTTGTGCGGCTGTGTTTATCGCAACTGCGTGTAGGTGAAACGCGGGTGATTGATGTCACCCGCCCGGAAAGAATGCTCGATCGTAACCCGCGGGTGGCGCGAATTGGCTTTACGGCCTCCATCGCGTCCCCGGTCCAAACCACTTTCCTATAGGAGGAAATCATCATGGCTAAAACGCCTAAGGTAGACCTTACTGCCCCTAACTACTCAACCCAGCTGCTGAACCTCGGCGTTACCGGGTGTCTCAACTACGCCCCGCCGGGTACAAAGATGCCCAAAAATATGGGGTCTTACGAAAAGCCCTTTGTTGACCTCGGCTGGATTGCTGATTCCGGAATCTCTGAGGCCCTGAATGAAGAGCGCAACAATTGGACCCCGTGGCAGGCTCAGAACTCCCAGCGCTCTCAGGTCTCTTCTCAGGAATTCACGTTCCAGGCGACCGTGTGGTCTATCGGCGGCCTCGCTAATTCCCTGTTCTACGGTGTGGCCGCGGAAGATATGGAATTCGATTCCGCTTCCGGCGTCGTGTCTTTCGAGCAGGGCAAGGAACTTCCGGAAGAATTCCAGTTCCGGCTCGGTATCGATGTGATCGATGGCAAGAAGGCGCGCCGCTTCTTGCTTCCGGCGGCGTCGGTCTCCGAGCGTGGCGAAATCGTCTACACAAAGACCGATCTGGTTGGCTACCAATTCACCTTCAAGACCAACCTTGATAACGAGCTTGGATACTCTATCCGCCGTGAATTCCTCGAGGGCTGGAAGCCGGGCCAGGCAGGCTCGACCCTTGAGGCGGATAATTCTGGCCGTAACCCGGGCGATTGGTCTACCCCGCCGGCTTCCGGCGAGGGCGATAACGCCGATAACGAGGAGGGCTCTTACTCCGCGGTGGATGATACCCCGAATGAAGAGCCTTCCTCCCCGGAAGTTGAAACGGATCCGGAAACTGAAACCGATCCGGAAGCTTAAAACAATGGGGTCGCCGTTTTGTGGGTCGCGGCGGCCCTACCTCTTTTAGGCCCACAACATTTTTTGACCCGCCCTTTTTTCACAATTTAGGAGGTTGTCATCATGGCAACGACTAACCTTGATGCCCTGCTGGAGAAGCGCCGCGAAGTTGTCGGCGATTCCCATTCTTTCCCGGTGGAATTCGCCGGTACCACCTTCCATTTCGTCGCCCCGGAGCTGGCCTCGGCGGAGTGGAACGATCGCCATACCGCTCTGCGCGATGATATTCAAGATGGGGTTATCACTTCCGGAGATGCTCGCGCGGAGATGGCCGACCTGGTGCTCGGCGATGAAGCCGAGGCCTTCATCGAAAAGGCGAATGAAGCCGATGTAGACCCGCTTTCGCTGATTGGTTGGGCTCTGCAGGACCACGCTGATTACGTGGGAAAAATCCGATCCCGGGAGAACTCCAATCGTTTCCAGAGGCGTGCGAAGCGGCGTTAAGCGCAACATACGGCGGGGACCCGGTCGCGGATTGGCTCCGCGGTGATATAACTTCCCGCCGCCTGCGCGTGCTCATTGCCGGGCTTCCCGATGATTCGGCGCTTCACCGCGCCTATCGGGACGGTCATGATTGGTCATCGCTGCATGATCTTTTGTGGATCCTGGTACAAGGGTTGCCGCGCTCGGAAATGCTTCTCGCTAGGCAGTTATCTAAGGAGCAGGCCCGTGGTCTGCGATTCCCGCGGGTTAAGCCCTACCCGTGGAGCGAGGACAAGGATAAGAAACAATTTGGCCGCGTCGATGAAGGCGATGAAATCGCGGCCCTTGAATACCTGCAAGGACTTTCACCTGATTAAATCCCGTTCAACTTAGGAGGTCTTACTATGGCCCGCGACGCTCAATACGTCCCGATCCTTCCGTCCTTTGATGGATTCTTTAAGGAAGTCGGAAAAAATGCGGAAAAGGGCGGCGCGCAGGCCGGTAAGTCCTTTGCCGATTCCATGGCGCGCGAGGTCAAAAAGGCCGAGGGCGCTGTGGAAAAGGCTACGCTGCAGGTTGAACGGGCTCGGGCCCGGCAGGCTAATGCGGCGGATAAGGCTACGGTCGCTAGCGCGAAATTGGCCGAGGTCATGGAAAAGGAGAATGTTAAGGCCTCCGAAATTGCTAAGGCCCGCGCTGACCTGGCTAAGGCGCAGCGCGATGAAGAATTGAATACTAAGGCGCTGGAAGCCGCTAACGTAAAGCTGCAGCGCGCTCAAACTGATCTAACGAAGAAGACGCAAGAGGCGGAAGATGCTACCGGCGATTTCGCTAAAGCGCAGTCCGCGGCGGAAGATTCTTCCGGGGGCCTGGTTGCCGGTCTTGATAAGACGAAACTAGCTTTCGCCGCTATTTCCGGCGCCATTGCTGCCGCCGGTGGAGCTCTCTACGGTATCGGCTCTAAATTTGATGAAGCATGGGATACGATCCGGGTTGGTACGGGAGCATCCGGGGAGGCGCTGGAAGGTCTGAAGGATACCGCGCGTAATGTGGCCTCGTCCGTCCCGGCGTCGATTGAGGATATTGGTACCGCCGTCGCGGATATTAATACCCGCCTTGGTCTTACCGGCGAGCCGCTGGAAAAGTTCGCTTCCCAAATGATCCAGCTGGAAAATATGGGTGTCGATGCCGATATTAACGCCGTGTCCCAGGCGCTTAATGGTTTCGGGGTTGAAGCGGAAAGCATGCCCGACGCCCTCGATGAACTCTTTCAGGTTTCCCAGGCCACGGGCCTTACTGTTACCGAGCTGTCTAACTCGGCGGTGAAGGCCGGCCCGGCGCTGCGCGAATTCGGTTTCTCCCTCGGCGATTCTGCCGCCCTTGCCGGTCAATTGGATAAGGCCGGTGTTAACGCGGATGGCACGATGCAGCGCATGCAGCGCGCCCTCGCCGAATTTGCTAAGGAAGGCCGCGATGCCCCATCCGCTTTCAAGGAAACGATTGAGCAGATCGATTCCCTGATTGCTTCCGGTCAATCGGCGGAGGCCATCGATATGGCTAGCGGCCTTTTCGGTACCCGCGGCGCTGCGCAATTTGTCGATGCCGTGAAAACCGGAACTCTGTCCGTGGAAGATTTCATGGCGGCTACGGGTGCGACCGAGGACACGATTCTCGGCGTTGCGGAAGAAACAATGAGCTTCGCCGAGCGGTGGGAAATCTTCAAGAACCGCGCACTTTTGGCGATTGAACCGGTGGCCATGGCGCTCTTTGATGTCCTCGGTCCCGCTATGGAAACCGCGGCGGATAAGCTCGAGGTCATTTCTGAATGGATTACCACGACCCTGATTCCCGCAATTTCCGGAGTGGTTGAGTGGATGAAGCGCTCGGCGGGCGTGATTGCATCCGTCGCCGCCCCGGTAGGCATTTTGGCCGGCGCGTATGGTGCCCTGGTCCTGCAACAAAAGATTGCGACCGCCGGTGGATTCCTGCAATGGCTCATGAAGCTTACGGCGGTGGAAAAGGTTCACGCCGCCGTTACTAAGGGTGTTGCCGCAGCCCAGGCCGCGCTTAATCTGGTGATGAATGCTAACCCGATCTTCCTTGTGGTGACCGCTATTACTGCCCTGGTCGCGGGGCTTGCCATCTTTTTCACAAAGACCGAAACCGGGCGTGAACTGTGGGCAAAATTCACCGACGGCCTGTCCGCCGGGTGGGAAGCCTTCACGGGTGTCTTTAAGGCCGGTATCGATTGGATTAGCGATGCATTTAATGGCCTGAAGGCCCTGTTTGTCGAGGGTGATTTTACCGGCGCACTGGCTAATGCTTTCGGGCTGGAAGAGGATTCCCCAATCGTGGGTTTCCTACTCGGCGTTCGCGACGCATTCATTACCGTGTGGGATGCGGGTAAAGCCGTCTTCGGGTGGCTCGCTGAAGCGATGAAGGTTACTTTCGCTGTAGTAGGAACCGCGGCTATCTACCCATTCATCGCGGGGTGGAATGTGCTTTCCGGCGCTATCCAGGCGGCGTGGACAAACATCATCCAGCCGGTCCTGTCTGGTATCGGGACGGCCTTTACCGCTTTGTGGAACAACGTTCTGAAGCCGCTCGGCGGGATTATTGTCTCCGCGTGGAATGGTCTTGTGGAAGGCTTTAAGACCGGCGTGTCCCTGGTGGTTGATGTGATCCTCCCCGCGATTGGGGCGGGCTTCATGTGGCTATGGGAGAACGCTGTTAAGCCCTACTTCGACTTCATCCGGGACGGCTTTAATCGTCTGGTCGAACTTTTGCGCGCGGGCGCGGAACTTCTGCGCACCTATGTGTGGGAGCCGTGGGCCGCGGCGATTACCTGGCTATGGGATAGCGCGATTAGCCCCGTTTTCGGTTTCATCGTCGACGGCTGGGATACCCTCCGCCAGGCCCTCGGAGCTGGCTGGGATTGGATTCGGTCTAATGTGATCGAGCCGTACCAGGCGGCGATTCTTTGGCTGTGGAATGAAGGTGTTTCCCCGGCGCTGGACTGGATCTCGAATAAGTGGGATTGGATGACCTCGGCCCTGAACGCCGGTTTCGTGTTTGTGCGCGATACGGTGTTTGCCGGGCTGAAGGCCGCCCTTGACGCCGTTAAGAGCTCGTTTGAGTTCGCGGTTGATGGTATCGGGAAGGCGTGGGGGAAGATTCGTGAGCTCACTAAGAAACCTGTGCAGTTCGTGGTGAATACCGTGTACAACAACGGTATTCGTAAAGCATGGAACGCTGTAGGCAAATTGGTGGGGCTGGATGAACTCCCAGAACACAAGTTCGCGACCGGCGGTATCCTTCCGGGCTATACCCCGGGCCGGGATATTTATGATTTCATCGAGCCGCGTACTGGTATGCGTATTGGCCTGTCTGGTGGCGAGCCGATCCTCCGCCCGGAGGCCGGCCGCGTTCTGGGTTCCGGTTGGGTTGATGGTATTAACTCCGCCGCGCGTGTCGGTGGCGTTAACGGTGTACGGGACTTCCTGTACGGCAAGCAGGAGCGGAACCTCGGCGGATTCTATTCCGGTGGTGTAGTGGGCTCAATCGTTGATTGGGTGAACAAGTATTACCCGATGATGACGATTACCTCTACCGTGCGAAATACTCCCGATAATCACGGCCGCGGCCTGGCGGTAGATTTCTCGAACTCTACCGATTCGACTCCTGAAATGCGCTCGGCCGCGATGAACCTTTTCACCAATTACGGTAAAGGCCTCCTGGAGCTTATTCACTCTCCGTTTAATCACAACGTGAAGAACGGTAAGGATATGGGCGACGGATTCGGTTACTACGGCGCGGGAACAATGAACCAGCACCGTAATCACGTTCACGTGGCCTCCCCGCAGCCTCTCGGTGACCCTAAAAATATGGTTGAGATGGTATGGGACGGCGCGAAAGCGGTATTCACGTCCATTAAGGACCGGGTGACGGGCCTATTCAACCCGATCATCGATGGGATAAAGGGAAAGATTGGTTCTTTCAAGGTTCCCGGAATCATTGGCGGGCTTCCAGGCGCATTTTTTAATACTGTCTGGGACTCTGCTAAGAAATTTATCCTCGGGAAGGCGGATGAATCCGGCTCCTATTCCGGTGCTGCTGGTGCCGCTGGAAATGCTGAGTCGTGGCGCGAGATGGCTATGGCTGCGATGCGCCGCCAGGGCTTTAATGCCGATGATCCGGCGCAGGTGAATGCGATGCTGTCGCAAATCATGTCGGAATCGGGCGGCGACCCTAACGTTGCCCAGCAGATTGTGGATATTAACGGTACCGGTGAGTCCGCTGGCGTGGGCCTGCTGCAAATCATCCCGGGAACCTTCGAGGCCAATCGTGACCCTGAACTGCCGAACGATCGCCGCGACCCGTGGGCCAACATGAATGCCGCGCTTCGCTACTATAAGGGCCGCTACGGCACCGACCTCACTACTATGTGGGGCCACGGTCATGGATACGCCCTCGGCGGTATCATCCCGGCGTTGACCCGCCTGTACGACCAGGGCGGCTGGCTGCCTCATGGTGCGATGGCGCTTAATCTCTCCGGCCGCCCGGAGCCGGTGCTTACCGATGCCCATTGGGACCGCGTGTCCGAGCTCATTAGGCAGGTAGGCGAAATGGTGCCGCAGCTGAAGGCAACCACGGACGTCATCGCCGATAACCTCACCCCGGCTATGCGCGAGCTGGCCGCGGCGTGGTCCGGTGAAACGGATGGGGCGCGGGAACATCTTTCCCGCCTGATTGGTGAAGATAATGCGCAGGCGGTGGCCTGGTCCGCGGCGTGGGCTGGAACCGCGTCCGTGAACGAGCTGTTTGATACCTTTAGCAAACTGCCCGGTCTGGAAACCTATACCCGCGTATTTTCCGGAATTGTCGATGGTCATGATGCGGTGCTGCAAAAGTACGCGGATCATGACCAGGCGCTGAAGGTCATCGCGGAAAAGGAAGAGGCGCTAGCCGAGGCTCGGAAGGCGCTTAGTGAAGCTGAATCTGATGCGGTGGAGCTCGATAAGAACGATAAGCGCAAGTTGGCGGACGCTGAAGAAAAGTTGGCTGAAGCTAGGAAGGATGGTGATCCGGAAAAGGTCGCCGACGCTGAAAAGAAGCTTTCGGAAGTCCGTGAGGACCTTGCTGATAAGCAATCCGCGTCGGAGGAAAAGAAGCAGGATGCGATTAAGGCCGCGCAAGAAAAAGTTCTCGGCGCGGAACTTGATTTGTCTAACGCTCGTGGGGCTGCGGCGGATATTGCTAAGGCTGCGGGGCAGGCGCAAATTGCGCTGGCTATCGAAATTGCCGCTACCGTCTTCGAGGTCATCGAAAAGCTGATTGATGCTTTCACGATGGCGCGGACTGCGGTGTGGTCTGGTATCGAAGAGATGATGGGCTCCATTAAGGAGCTGAATGATCTCATTGCAAAACAGCGGGAGGCCGTTGTTGGTCTGTCGATGGACTTCATCGCGGCTCAGATTGATGTTCGGGAAGCGATGCGCCAAACTCGCTTCACTCAGATTTCGGGTATGGAAGCAACGCTTAAGGCGGCTAAGGGAGTGGCGGAAGCCCAGGCCGCTTTCGATGAACAACTGCGCAAGGATGCCCGGGCCAATATTGGTGCCTATACCGATTTGTCTTTGGCGACGGATCGTTGGCGCTGGAACGTGAAGGAAAATACCGACGGCGCGCTCGGCGATTTGGCGGAATGGTCCGATGAAACTAAGGCGGCGTTTGAAGCGCTGCAAGCCGCCCAGCTCGGAATGCATATCGAGGAATTGAAGGCTAGGGAGGCTAATCTTGATGCGATTCATGCGCAAAAGATGGCTGTCCTAGACTTGGAAGATACCTCCCGAAATATGCAACTAGCGATCCGAAAGCTGGCCATCATGTCCGGGAAGGCTTTCGGTTTCGATCAGGTTGGCGCGACTGTGGGTGAACGCTATGCCGCGCTGGCCCGCGAATTGGCGGAAATTGAGGCGAAAAAGGCTAAGACCTCAACCTGGCTTAATCCCGCGAATTGGTTTAACGGCTACTACAAGAACGCTAACCGCCGCCAGGATCAGATTCGGGCGGAAATGGAAGCGCTCGCCGCCCGGGATGATTTCCAGGGTGTCGGTATGTCCGAGTCCGATATTCGGAAGATGATTGCGGGCGCGGGATTCATGGGCCTGTTTGGCGGATCCGGTGATATTGATGACCTGATTTCCTACTCCCCGCTAGGGGACGCTTCCCGCGCTTTGGATAAGGTGCGCTGGGAATCTGATTTGCTCGACCTGAAGAACTCGCAGGCGGAGCTGGATTCCAAGGTGAAGCGCGGTACCGCTGATTTGGCCTATCGGACTGAGAAGGGCGAAATCGCGGATCGTATCCGTGCGGCCGAGCTCGAGCGCGATTCGCGTTCCAATTGGTCTGAATACTGGCGCACCTCGAATGAAGAGGTCCGCGCCGCGATTGCTGATATTGCCAATTACCAGGGCGATACGGCTGAACGGCTGAAGCAAATTGCGGAAAAGAAATCGACCCTTGTGATTCAAGTACCGGAAGGGAAGGAGGCTATTTCTCTTCGCGAGCTGGAAGCTCTGCAAGATGCGGTTAAGGCCCAGGCCGCGGACCTTGAACTGCGATTGGAAAAGATTGAGAATCCGCGCCTCGGCGGCGCGGCCGTTACTGGAAGGGTGAGAGCATAACGTGTTCTACGAATTAGATTTAGTTTCCCCAACTGGGGAAACGTTCAACCTGATTGCCGACGGCTCCCCCGGCCCGGTAGCGGTGGAAGCCGAGACGGTGGAAGGCCTAACCAGCTCATTCGAGGACCACCCGGTGCAGTCGGTTGGTGTGCCGGGCCAAATCGTCGATTTCCGGGACCGTACTATTTCGCCGATAACTGGAAGCCTCGGCGTGGTGGTGCAATCCCCGGATGATTGGCATGATTTCCGCCGGGCGTGGTCAACGTGGGAATACTCATGGCTGGTGCTGTCGATTGGCGGGGCGCGGTACCGATTGGCGGCGCGCCTCCCGGCGGCGTTTAAGTTCCCGGCGGCGATTCCGAAACGCGGGGACCGGGTTCGAGTTGATGTGATCGCGGATTCGCCGGGTGTGTGGACGGTGCCGCTTTCCGGGGAGGGTACTGTCACGGTGACGAATTACGGTGATGTTCCCATATGGCCAGAAATCGTGTGGGAGGGGTCTGGTGGGCAGGTGATCCTTCCTTCCGGCGCGATGTTCATCCTCCCGGTAGTCAGCGAGGAGCACCGCCTGCCTCTTGCGCGGAATAATTCCGGCCGTATCTTCCGCGGCGATGAATACGACCGGGAACTTACCCGCCGGGTGGGCGCGGTAGGGGAATCCGTGCCCCGTGGGGAAGAACGCGACTTTACCGTTCCCCCGGGCGCGCGCCTGGTATGGGAAATCGGGGTATTCGACCCATTTGAAAAGGAACTGTGATGAAACTCCCTGATTGGCGGAAGCATATTAGGCAGGCTGTAGCCGATGATGGCTTTTGGGTAGGAATCGCCAACGAGGACGGCGTGCCCTTCATGGAAGTACCACCCTTCGAGTCGCTGAAGTTCCCGCGTAACCGAATGGCGGTATCGGAATTCGAGCTCACCCTGCATGCACCGGCGGATACCCCAATCAAAGATGAACTGATCGCCGAGGGTATCGGCCTGCAAGATGAAGCCGGCCGCCTGGTCCCGGCTAAAGGCCCGACCCGGATGTTGATTGTGGAAGTTCCCGGTCGCCCGCGCCTGGCATATTTCATTACGCATGCCACGATTTCCGGGGCGGCCGCTCCCGACACCCTTGTAATTAAAGGCGTTGATGCGGTGGATTGCCTAGCCTTTTGGCCGGGCCCCTCGATTCCTCTGGAAGTGCAAAACGCGAAATTTCAAACATGGAATGAAGACGCTTCCGGGGAGCGGTACGGGATTCCGCGGCGGTTGGCGCAGGTGCCTTTTGCTACCGCGGCGGATGGGTACACGATGAAGGGCCAGGCGCGGTCTGTCATCCGCGATTTCGTGGATGATTCCCTCAAGAGCGTGAACGCTCTCATGGGGTGGGAAGGCGACGAGCATGCGGTAGTGGATTATTCGGGCGGGGTGGATGATTCCCGCGAGATCTATCTGCGAACTTCGGATGATTATGTGCTCGATACGATTGCCGCGCCGCTGAAGAACGCCGGCCTGTATCTACGGGTGGACATGTGGTGGCCGGGCGATGATCCGGTACTGGTACGCGGCGGTGGTACGAAATCGTGGACGCGGCCCATGCTGATTATCCGCATTGATGAAATGAAGGAGGCCTAACAATGGAGCTACATCCTCTCATTGCCGACGGCGGCGAGGTAACGATCCTCCGCTCTTTGGCCGCGTACTCTTTCGGCGCGTGGAATGTGACGTGGTCTGATTCCATTCCGGAAGATGAACGGCCCTCGGCCGGTGATGACCGCCAGTTCGGGTATTTCTCCGATTTCGATCGCCGGCCCGGCCGTATGGGGCGGCGTTTCGTCAAGAATGACGTTAGTATCACGGCGCGGGAATTCAACGACCGCGGGGTGCCTATCCCGGATTCCGGTTTCTCCAATGTGGAAGAAGTACTGGATTCGGCGATTACGCGGACCGCGGGTGAAGCGGTGTTGGAGCGCGAAATTGATAATGCGGGCCTCGGCGGCCTGGAGCCCTATGTCGATTTCGATGTGGGCGATATTGTTTCTATCTCCTACTGGAACAAAGTGTTTTTCCTGCCGGTGACTGAAATCGCTCTGGAATCCTCGGTAGGCGCGGCGCGCCGGTATCGGGTGCGGGTGGGTAATTCTCCAATCTTCGATGATGACGCCCGGAATCGGGATAATGCTGAATTGGCTCGCATGATTGCCGATGAGCGGCGTGAACGGCGTGAAACAGATAGGCGTGAATCTAAACGGCGGCAGGAAGCGCTGGATGAAGAAGCAAAACGGCGTAAGGCAGCGTTGGCGGAAGAGGCGGAAGCTCGGCGTCAAGCGCTGGAAGCTGAAGCCCGGGAACGTTCTAACGCGCTAGTGGAAGAATCGCGGGCTCGGCGTGAAGCCCTTGAGCAGGAAGCAACTAACCGAAACAATGCGATTGACAACGCGGTTTCGGGGGAGGCGGAAGCGCGTAAAAAGGCGCTGGAATTAACCAATACAGATGTTGAAAAGGTAGTTCGATTCCTGCGAGGCTATAGCTCGGCCCCGGATGATCTTGTGCGCTCCCTGTCTGCGATTAATTCTCAACTGGCTAGCCAGGGCAAAAGCTCGGAGAGCGGCCTGGTGCCGGCGTATTTGAATCTCAATACGGAATTGTGGAAAGCGCAAAAGAAAATCGATAAGGCGCAGACCGATCTAGCTTTGGCGAATAGGCGGGCTATCAACTCCCTAGAACTGTCGCGAAAAATGCATGGTAATACCTTGCGGTGGAATAAGGCGCAGCGGGTGCGTATCTATCACCATGAAGGCCGTGAACCGGTGATTCACGATGACATGATCCAAACTGACGCCGGTGAGGGATGGTTTAGGGTTGTGGCGCGTGGTACGTGGCTTGGCCGTATCAACGTGCAAGTTGAGCTGAAGTCCATGGTGACGGGGTCCTCGGCCGTGGATATGTACACCCTCGATGTAACTACCTCTAAGCGTGAAGAACGCTTTACTCGTGGTGCTCTTCAAATGGCTGTGACAAGGGCACATATTCAGATCGCCCCTGACGTGGGTAATGATCCAGCTGAATACGTGTTTGTTGCGCGTGATACGAATCGGTTCTATCCATCTGATTATCCGCACGGTCAGGAAGGCGGAATTATTCATTTCCCCGCCGGTCATGTCGGTCTTCTCGCGTGGCGGGGCCGCGGGTATCGCTTTGATAAACCTGTTTCGTTTAAGGGAACTGAGGGGAAATGGTGGGACGCCTCCGACGTCGGATCGGTCATTCCTCCGGCGGAATACCGGAACGGTATCGGCGTGGTGCTCGTGCGCCCCGCGGGTTATAAGAATTACCCCGAGGGTGAAGTGTTTACCTTTACGGAAGGATTTTAAGGAGGCCGTGTCATGGCTCGCATTACTGGAACGTTGAAATATGTCACGACCCGCCCGGAAGATGTAAAGCGCGCGTCGGTGCGTGCGCCGCGGGCTCGTGAATACGATGGGGCGGTTATCACAACGTCCACCGATTACGTGGATATAGTCGGCGGAAGGCTCGAGTTTGATGCCGCCCCGGGGCCGGTGGTTGTTACTCTTTTGAGGGCCCGCGGCCCGGTGGAAGTCCTCGAGCTTATTGTTCCCGAGGGCGGCGGTTCTTTGGCGGATGCGGTAGGCGCGGCGGAGTTGGCGGATTCCGCGACCCGGTCCCAATTGGAGCGCCTATCGGCGGAAGCTATGGAAGCGGTTCAGGAATCTAAGGCGGCAGCTTCCTCGGCTAAGGAAAGCTTAGGTGAGTTAAAGGCGCTGGAATCTAACGCGGAAGGGTTGCTGAACTCGGCGGCGGAAGCAGCATCGCGGGCGGAACAGATAGTGGGCTCGACGTCATGGGATAACGACGTGCTCACGGTTAACGGCAAATCTTCCCCGCCCTTGACTGGCCCGCGGGGGCCGCGAGGTGAACCGGGTGAACGAGGCCCGACAGGTGAGCGGGGTCCTGCCGGTGTTGATGGTTCCGTAACGTTCGATGAACTTACTGAATCTCAACGTGCTTCCCTGGTGGGTCCTCGTGGCCCGCGGGGGCCGCGAGGTGAACCGGGTGAACGAGGCCCGACAGGCGAGCGGGGTCCTGCCGGTGTTGATGGTGCAACAACGTGGGCAGGGATTGGTGGCAAGCCCGCCAAGTTCCCGCCACAAGACCATGAGCATGTGTCGGCGGATATTAGCGACGCTGTGGGTTATTTCGGTTCGCCAGGGTTCGGTAACCGTGTAGTAAAGACTCACCCCTCGGGGCACCTTCATGACGCAAACGACCCTAGTGAGGATAATCAACTCGCGCGCAAGGGGTATGTCGATAGTGTGGGCAATCAGAAAGCCGACAAGACGCACAAGCATAAGGTGGCGGATATAACCGATATACCTGCGATTGACTACCGCGTGAAGGGAGGCGTGCTGGTTCGTCGTTTGTCTAGTGGGCAGATTACTGTGCCCGAGGTGCCGGACGGCAACGCCGTTGCGGCCTCCAAGAAGTATGTGGATGACACTGCGTTCCCAGTGGGCATTACGCGCCTTGGGCAAAATGAGGATTTAAACAACTTCACCAAGACCGGCGTTTACCACCAGAACATGAACCGTAATGCTTCATCAGGGTCTAATTATCCAACTAACATAGCTGGCCTACTAGAGGTTTTTAATCCAGACGGGTCGATGACCTATCAACGCTATACCTGTTTTGGAAGCACTAACGAAATATGGACACGAGGCAAATACAATAGCACCTGGTCGCCATGGAAGATGAGTGCCCAAGATGGACACACACATACTTCCGCAGAGATCTCTGATGCAGTGGAGGCATACGTTCTTAAAGCCGACGGCAACAATGCTAACCGTTTAATCCGATCGGATTCTCGTGGCCGCATCACGGTGCAGGATGCGCACTTTCAGAACACGGAAACAGCTGTGGTGAACAGGCGTTATGTCGATTCGCGTATCCAGGTTGTGTCCTCGTTGCCGTCTAAGCCTGAGTCCGATGTTCTCTACGTGATTCCGGAGTAGTCATGGCTGTTTACATCGGTGGCAAGAAGGTTAAAGAGCTGTACTACGGCGGGAAGAAAATCAAGGAAGCTTGGCTAAACGGGAAAAAAGTGTACTCACAAGTCGGAAAAGTACGAAGGGGGTGGGTGTCTGACTTCTATTACGAGGCGGGAGACCGAAACGTATTTGAAGGGTATGTGTATGAATGCATTAAATCGCACTGGTCAGAATACAGCAATAAACCGGGCTACGGCTGGGACCAATACACCTACTGGAAGCAAATTGGCTATGAATACGAATTTGACTACTAGGGGTTCGATATGAAGGTAATTGATTTCTCGGCCGGGGTGCCTTCCGGCCGGTCTGTGAAGGCCGCGGGCTATGGCGGGGCGGTTCGATATATTTCACCACCCCGGGAGCCGTGGATGAAGGGAAAGATGATTAGCCGCGCCGAGGTGGCGGATTACGAGGCCGCCGGCCTGGACCTCGCTTTCGTCTGGCAATACGGCGGGGCCGCAGACCCTGATTCGATGCGCGGCTACGCCGGGGGAATGGCGGACGCCCAGGCGGCTAAGAAAGCTCTGGAAGACCTCGGCCGTTCCGGGTGGCCGGTGTTTTTCGCCGTCGATTTCGATATTTCCCTAAATCAGTGGAATTCAACCGCGGTTGATTATTTCCGCGCCGCCGGGGAGGTGCTCGGCGTGGATCGGGTAGGCATCTATGGGCATTCCCGCGTGATTGCGTGGGCTGCCGAGGATGGGGTAGTGGCCGACCTCGGCGGCGGGCGGGTGCTCGGTTGGCAGACCCCTGCATGGTCTCATGGGGTGCGCGCCCCGGAGGCCGTGCTCTACCAGGGGCGCGCTAACATTCCCGGCCCGGATGGAATCCAGATTGATGTGAACGACGTGCTTCATGATTATTGGGGCCAGCGACCGGCTTCCTTCGCCCGGCGTACAAAGTCGGTTCCGAGGGTCCAGGTCCGCGTCGATGAATACGTTTGGCTGAATAAGCATTTCACCCGGGGGCGTGGTGGCCAAAAGATTCGGCGCATCACCCGACACCATATGGGCGGAATCGGTAACGCCCATGATTGTTACCGGTGGTGGCAAACCAGGCGGGCTTCGGCGCATTTCGCGGTACAGGGAAATCACGTAGGGCAGCTAGTGAGGGTGGAAGATACCGCGTGGGGGAACAATGATCCCTCCAATGCTTACTGCGTTATTATCGAGCACTCTAATTCGGGCGGTCCCGATCAGGATTGGCCTATTTCGGAAGAAACGATTAAGCGCGGGGCGCAGTTGGCGGCGGAACTGTGCGCGGTGCATGGGCTCGGCCGCCCTGAATACGGCGTGAACATTGATGATCACCGCGATCATTCGGCGACCGCATGTCCCTACCATTTAGCTAACGGCGGAAAATATCACCAGCTGTGGATGAATGAAGCTCAGCGCTGGTACGACCTGATTACACAAGAGGAGGATTCCTTTATGCCCGCCTTAAACGATAATGAGCAGCGTGAATTGCTGCGATTGGTGAAGAAACTCAATCATGAAATCGCGGATCGGTTTGACTCCCGATACGATTTGGAACGGCTCCGCCGGGGTGAAATAGGGGAGGGTGAAGTCTTTTCCGATACGGCGATTGGCTATGCCCTCGAGGCGGATCGGAAGTTGGAAGATATGCACGCGAATATGCTGCCATTCATTGCGGAAACGCTTTCGGATATTTCGGTGGCGCTGCGAAAAATTGTTTCCTTGCAGGAAGCTCTGAACGTGAAAGTGGGGCGTGATGAATAATCGTGATGCGATTTCTACGGCGGTGGCTTCTGTCCTGGCTCGGCAGTCCTTCGTGCTGCAGCGGAAGGAAACATTCATCACGGTAGCGGTGGCCGTGGTGTGGGTAGGGTCCACGCTGATAGAGCAGCTTACGTCCGCCCCGGACTGGTTCGCCGTCGTGGTGGGCTGTGTTACCAGCCTAGCGGCGGCCCTTGTGATTGCTCTTACTAAGGGCGGAATCCCGCCTTCCGCGCTTCCCCGTATTCTGGAATCCTACGACATGGAAGTCGGCAAAACTGTGGATGTGGGGCCCGGGGTAGCGGAGGCGGTTGGCGCCCCGGACGCGGAGCCCGTTCCCGCGTCTAGTATCCTCCCGCCCGATTCCTCCCGAGCCCCTCGGCATTCCGCCGAGCGCCGGTTTAGCCTTTACGACTAAGGGGGCGCGATGATGAAGCGGCATTGGATTAGCTCGGATTCCGTAGGGCTGTTCATTATCGGTTTGGCGGCGTTGCTGCGCGGAATTTCGTACATGCCTTTTATGGTGAGCCCGGAGCGCCCGCCTGCGCATTTACTCGAGCAGGTCGCGCCGCCCCCGTTGTGGGCGTGGCCGTGGGTGATTAGCGGCGTGCTGTGCTTTGCGGCGGTTATCTTCCCGCGTTTTACGCCGCCCGCGGTTGGGGCCGGGGTAGGCCTTCACTTCTTGTGGGCTGTTTCCTTCCTGGTATCGGGTGGCCGCGGTTGGGTGAGCTCGATTGGGTACGGAGCGGTTACCGCTTTGGCTCTCTGGGCTTTTTCGCGCGGTAGGCTGCAATACTCGGCGTCGGTTCCGTCCTTGAAGGAGGGATGATGAACCTTGATGGCAATCTGGCAGGTCTGATCGGAACGTTGGCGGCGGCGGCGCTCGGTGTGCTCGGCGCGCGGTTAACGGCGCGCGCTAGCGTCGATGCGAAACGGATTGAAGCGGCATCGCCTGATTGGGACGCGTTCACGGATAAAATCATGCAGCGGCTGGATAGCCAGCAGGAAGAAATAGATTCTTTGCGGTCGCGCGTGGAAACTTTGCAAACAACGGTTGAAGCTACGCGGCGGAAGTATTGGGCGGCGATTGGTGGTTTGCGTCGTATCGCTAGGAACTCTGATAGTGCTTTAGCGGTGGCGCGTCTCCCCCCGGATGTTCACGACGACGTGGTGAACGGTTAGCGCCCGGCGGCGCGGGCTAATCTCTCTAGGCACTTACTGGATTTTTGGCTCCATTCCTCGGACTGATTCCGTAGGGGTGGGGCCGCCTTTTCGCGTTTTAGGGGTAAAAGAAAAATCCCCGCTAACGCGGGGATAAGAACTGTTTGTGCAATGCATTGAACATCGACAACGGTTCACCCCTGCTAACGCAGGGAGGGTTGAGCTTTCCTGAATGCCTAAGCATCAGCAACGGCTCACCCCCGCTAACGCGGGGACACCTTGAAGTGTAACGGGTAGTTATTTTTTGCGCAACCCGTGGGCTAAAGCGCGTGGCGCTCGATGATTTCCCAGAGGTCCGCGTCTTCCTTGATGTGGAAGCCGGAGCGGTTGATGTTGATTTCGCCTTTTGCGTTGTATTCGTCGTGCCAGTCGATCATTTCGTCCGCGATGGCGTCGATGTCGAATTCGTTGGCATACTCACCGAGGGGCTCAATAATTTCGCGGAGAATGGCTTCATCGAGGCGGCTGTAAATGGTCATTGTAGGGTTCCTTTCTCCCTCTCTTTTGCTTACATGTCCATTATAGCCCACGAACTCTAATTGTGTCAACCAGAGATTACGCTATTTATCTTTAAATTTCGATAGCGATCGGGTTCCGGGAATAAAGCCCCTGAAGGCTGTACCCATGATAAAAAAGGTGGCTGTAAATGTCCCGCTCCTGGTGCTCAACCTCATAATTCCCCTCGGCCATCGCACGGGAAGCCTCGATATGCGGGATGAAGATCGTCTTAGCGTGAGTTACGTCATCATTGATATAGAAGAGATGAATACCGTCGTGCATGAATGCAACATCAAAAGTCATTATTCTCCCTCGCCGAATTCCTTAATCACTGAATGAATGTAAGGGCGCGCTAAACCAGTTACCCGGGCGACCTCGGACTTCATCATTCCGGCCCTTACCGCCGCGCATATCTCCGCGTGCCACTCATTACGCGCCCGCTCTACTGCTTCCTGCGCAAGTTTATAACGCATGCCGGCGAGCTTTAGCTTCCTATGAATGCCCTCCCGATCCATCGTCTCCCGGAGCATGCGTCGTAGCTCTGTATTGCCCGGATCGGTAAGGAAGTCTGCGGGCGGGTAGATGATGAACTCTTCTACATAGCGCTGGAAATCGCGGCCTTCCTCCCGCGCCCGGGCCTCAAGTTTCTTCACGAGCTCCGCCCCGGTGGCGTGCGATATGGCTATTTTCACCACCCCGTTGCTGGTGGTCGCTGTCCACCTATCCGGGGCGCGATCGGGGTCCATCACGAAAATATGATCCGGAAGCGGCGGGGTGAGCCCGCAATAGTTGGATAGCAGGGAGGCGAGCTCTTCGCGGGTGATCTGATTCATTGTTTCTCCATTCTTTCGGCAAATTCCTGTGCGGCTTCCTCGGCCTCACTAAAGAGCTCTTCGATGGTGTCCGTATCGAGGTGGTCTTTAAGCAGGGCGCGGAGGTATCCGAGGGCGTAGGAGTCGGTGTTCATGGCGGTTCCTTAGCTGTAGATTCCGGCGGTGATTTCCTCGGCGACCTCGGCGGCCTCTTGCGCGCCGCGGGCGAGGTTGCGTAGAAACTCGGCGGTGGCGTTTAGATTTCCCGCGTTAGAGCGGTGATCGGTCTTTACGTAGGAATCTAGGAAAGCCTCGAGCGCGGTGCGGAATTCATCGGCGGCGCGGGTGTTGGTGTTGGGGATGTTGGCGAATACGAAATCTGTAATTTCGGCGGTCTCTACGTGGTTCATGATGGGTCCTTAGGCGGGGTTGATTTGGTCCATGGTGAGGATTGCGGCGGCTCCGAAATGCTTTCCGTCGCGGATGTATGCCCATGATTCGCCGCAGTCCGCGAGGTCATCAGCGTTTACTTCGAGGGGTGCGCCGGCGGGGACCGTTACGGTTCCGTGGTCATTGGTGAATTCGGTTTCCTCGGCTAGGTATCCGTGAAGAATCATTTTTCTTTCCTCTCTCTTGCTTACATGTACATTCTAACCCAACTGCGCTAAAAGTGTCAAGTCCGCATTACGGAAATATTGGGGAGTGTGGTGAAGGTCCCATTAGTGCCCTTCCGGCCTCTTTCCGGGGGCTCATGGCGGTACAGGATCCCACATGGATCCCACTTCCCGCCTGTCATACGTGGCATTTCTGGCATTCCTGGCACTAGTGGCACAACTCTGACCAGCGAGTATCCGGTTCCCGCTGGTAGGCGATTCCCGCGAAACTTATGAGCTGGGT